>JAIXVG010000409.1 GCA_027483145.1 Planctomyces sp. | reverse complement strand
GTCTGTCAACTAACCACCGCCCGGAAAGCACATGACTCATACTATCTCTCACCCGTAAGTTGGTTTGATGACACCGTTTGAAATTGTTATTTGGTCCCTGACGGCCAGAAGTCTGATTCGGTTTTCGTTAACGAGGATCATGGCTTCGTGAACAGATCGCTTTTGACTAACTCGATGATCATTGAGCGTAGTCGGTAACCATCAGGTTTCGACGCTAGCACAACTTCTCCAACTGCGGCGCGATCTGAAAATGTGGTCCCTCGACGGAGCGCATAGGTCGACAGCTTGTTGACGAACGCTGCCGCAAATCGATCGGACTGACTGGCCATCAGCTTCTTGAAGTCGGCCGCACCGGCAAACGAGCTTCCGTCGGGCAATTTGCCACTGGCGTCAATTGCTGGAGCCTCACCGATACCATCCCGAGCGTCTTCAACAGTGCGATAGCGTCCAATTGCATCGTAATTGTCGAACGCTAAACCGAGCGGATCGATGCGACTATGACAAGCTGCACAATGGACATTCTCGCGATGTGATTCCAGCTTTGATCGCACGGACTTCTTGGGTTCGCCTGCTGCGGTGGTCGGGATGTTTCCAGCATTTGGAGGTGGTGGTGGCGGAGGTGCATCAAAGATCGACTCAAGCAACCATTTTCCCCGGTGGACCGGTCGATGCCGGGAACCATCAGATGTCAGTCCAAGAATAGACGCTTGTGTCAGCAATCCACCCCGATGGTCCTCCGGCTTCAATAACACCTTCTGCATGGCCATATCGTGCACGCCGGATAAACCATAGTGCTGTGCCAATCGCGAATTGACGAAGATCCAGTCTGAATCAAGAAACTCAGTAATGGTTCGGTTCTCGTCTAAAGTGTGGTCGAAGCAGGCTAATGTTTCTTTGACCATGCTCTTTTCGAGGTGCTGGTCATAGGTGGGGTACAATTGCTTATCGGGTGGGAACTTTCCGACGTCGCTCAGTTGCAGCCATTCACGGGCGAATCCCTCCGCAAAGCGCTTGTTGCGCGGGTCGTTCAGCATCCGCAGTGCCTGTTCTGCTCGCACCTCCCGATTTTGCAATCGACCAGACCTGGCCATTTCCAACAGCTCTTCGTCGGGGGCTGAACTCCAAAGGAAGTACGACAGACGGGACGCAAGCTGCCAATCATCAAGGCTAGATCCCTTGGAACCGACTTTTCCCTCAACCAGAAAGAGAAAATCCTTTGCGCACAGCATTGCCGTGAATGCGCTTCGCAGCGCAACCTGGTACGACTGCCCCGACTTTAGTGACCGATTCACAACCTCCCAATAAGGCTGCAACTCGGCCTTGCTGACAGGTCGACGAAAAGCCCGTTCGCCAAAGCGCGAGAGAATCTGTTGAGTTTGTGCATCGTCCGGGCGATTTGCGGTAGGTAGATATTGTTCTTCAGTCGCTGTGCGACCATCTGCCAGAATCGGACCGCGTACATCGAACCAATCGACGATCAACAGTGGAACCAGAGGAACATCGTTCTGGTCAGTCACTTTTCGTGTGAAAGGAGAGTTCCATTGCTTCAATGAGATAAACGGATTGATGGTCGACTGGCTATACCCACCCCCTTCCAGCGGAGGTCCGGGTGTAGCGTTGTGGAGCGTTAAGTTATGGTAGCCCGCAGTAAAGTGGATCTTGCGTTCAATAACGATCGGCTGATCTTCTTTTGTGTCGATATCCATTTCGAATAACACACGGTCGGTTGAAGCGTCATACACCCACAAGAATGGAGCATCACCCCCAGGTGGACGTAACCCGCTGAGCTTGACTCGCACAAGATAGTCACCCGTGTATGGCAAGTTGTATCCGGTAATGGCCGCCTTAGACCCCTGCCAGCTCCCCCCATTTAAAATCAATCGCCGTGCGTTATCGGGAAAACCTTCATGGGCATTGCTGGTCTCTGCACCACCCCGATTCATGCGGGCCGCATCCATCCAATGGTGGTACAACCACTTCTTGTCTGGCGGCGGCAGAATTCGGTCGCGCTGGGTGGTCGAAATCGAGTTGTCTTCGATTGTCACGCTGGGCTTATCTGACAGGGGCATTGCTTCTCGCAGGACAGTTTCGGCTGCATTCAGGTAGCGCTCGACATGGGTGGGCGAGAGGGAAAGTACCGAACCGATCCGTCGAAACCCGTGCCAACTCGGGTCTTCGGGTAACCCTCCGGCATCTCGTGGCTCGTAGGTTACTCCGAACAGATCGTAGATTGTGTTCGCGTATTCTTCGCGAGTCAGTTTTTTGAGAACGACACCCGATTTGACCGTTTGTGCGGCCCGCTCAGCTTCGGTGATTTGGGCCGCAATGAACTCCATAGCCGCTGCCCGCTCCGCGACGCTTGGCTGAGGCTCGTCTGCTGGGGGCATTTCCAGCGTCGAGATTCGCTCGTAGGCTTTGGCCCACACACGGGCAAAATCGGGATGCTCGGTACTTGCTGGAGCATTGTCTAATCGAAAGTTCTGTGCCGGATCATTGGTACCATGACAACGAATACAATGGGCCTTTACAAATGCCCCGGCGTCAGCCTGAACCGGTACATCAACAATGGCTGAAGTGAACAAAAACGCAACCACAATCTCGGTCATCAATCGCCCTCTGATCCACCTTGCCGAACGTCGCGATAACTACTTATCTGTGGACCCTGCGATGCAGGGATGTTGTCCAGTCAATGCAGTGGTTCGGAAAAATGGCAACCCGGTTCTCGGAAAATCTCTATAGACAAAAGCTGAGAGAATCCGCCCGAATAACATCTCGGCGGTCAAAAAACTCATCCTGATTTTCAGCAGTGGCATCAAGAATTGAGAAATGAGATTTGGCAGGAGCCGGCGGGGCACTTGAACTCATTTCAAGACCGGCTGGCGGAAAAGTCGAATCAGAAAACACAAATGCGATCGGCGACACGACGGGGCAAAACGAATGCTTAGTTATCGGCAATGTGCGCTTTGAGAGCCTTCTCAGCGGTTTTCAAATTGCGAGTTTTAAAGGCATCGATCAATTCAACATGGTGTCGGTGGAGAGGCATCATGTCACCTCGCCGCGCAAAGGTGTTGGCTGTCTCCCAAAAGTGAGCTCGCATCCGGGTCACGGTGGCGGTCCAAATCGCAAGAAGATCTGGCTGATTGGCCCGCTCGACAAAAGAGCGATGCAGCGCGAGATCTAATTCAGGGAACACCATCAGGTTATTGCCCCGACAGGCAATTTCCATTCTCAGCAGCAAGTCGCTCCAGTCCTTGAAGTCTTGATCGGTAAGGACCGGCAGGATCAGCTTCAGCGCATGCAGTTCCAGAGTCGAACGAATGGGAAGCACTATATCCCGTAGCGATTCTGGAGCTGGCGGTGCCACCGTCATTCCGCAATTTGGCTTGGCGATCACCAATCCTTCGCTCGACAACTGCGATAGCACCTCGCGTACCGGACCACGACTGACACCAAACCGCTCTGCCAAAACGGCTTCAGACATGCGTTCGCCCGCGCCAAGTCGGCCAGAGAAGATGTCATTACGCAAAACATCGACAATTTGATCACGCGTGCTTCGAATGACAGTACGTTGCTTCATCATGATTCCTGGCTGCGGTGAGACAGCATTTCTAGTTCTGAGTCGCTTGTTTTGATTGAATAGACCAAGAGTCTAAAGGAGAGTCAGATTGTCCATTTTCAAGAACCTGCTGGCAATCATTCAAGAACATCACAATCGAAGTGGTTTCAAAACCCTCTGGCGGATAATTAGGGACCGTGATTTGCTGAGGGAGTCCTGCCACCAACCGGGTTTTGAAACAGACTCTACTTGATCAAACTTGAATTGGAACAATTCCGTTTATGGAATGGAACTAACTTAGAATGGCCTCAATAGGGTGGCCATGATCGATTTCGAGGCGTTTTCTTCCGGGAATCTCCATCTCTCGTGAGTCAAGACCCAAAAGCTTCAGAATAGTTGCATGCACGTCGGTTACATAGTGCCGGTCTTCAACCGCGTGAAAGCCCAGCTCGTCCGTAGCGCCGTGCACAGTTCCCCCTTTGATGCCAGCCCCTGCCATCCAAATGGAAAACGCAAACGGATGATGATCGCGGCCGTCTGCCCCTTCCGAACCAGGGGTACGGCCAAACTCGGTCGCGAACAAAACAATGGTCTCCTCAAGCAAGCCACGTTGCTTGAGGTCGGCCAATAGCCCGGCAATTGGTCGGTCAACTGCTTTACTTAATCGTTCATGATTGGATTGCAGGCCCGAGTGGGCATCCCACGCACCAGCCGCACCCCCACCGTGCTGAATTTGAATAAACCGGACCCCTTGTTCGACGAGCCGCCGCGCGGCGAGTAGTTGAGAGCCAAACTCGACCGTCTCTGGAGCATCAAGACCGTACAGCGATTGAGTGGCTGCCGTTTCGCTGGAAAAATCCATCACTGCAGGAATTGACTGCTGCATTCGAAACGCCAGTTCGTAAGCCTTGATTCTGGCAGCAAGGGCCTGGTCGTTCGGTTGTCTGGCAGTCTCTGCCCGATGAAGTTGTGCGATTAACTGCGACGCCACTTCGGCTTCGCGTGGGGTGCGAGAAAACTCCGGGGTGCTGAAGTCGAGTGGCGTGGTACCTGTTCGCAACGGAACGGCGTCGTGCTCGGGTCCTAAATAGTGACCATCGCGACGATTCCAATACTCACGAGTCCCCATTGAGATGAACTGGGGCAGGTTGTCGTTCAAAGAGCCGAGGCCGTAATGCACCCATGCACCGAGCGTTGGGAATTCTCCATCAAGAACATTTCGTCCTGAATGAAACTGCGTCTGAGCCATGTGGTCGTTGTCAGTGGTAAACATGGACCGTACAACCGCGATATCGTCAATACGCTCACCAATGTGGGGAAACCAGTCGCTGACTTCAATTCCCGATTGGCCGCGCTTTTTGAAGCCGACTTGTAATGGAAACAGCTTGTTCTGCTGGCGATCGGAGTCTTGCTTGAGCGCCACCCGGACCCCTTCCAGCCGTTTCGGATTCTGCACGTCGGCGAATGGTGTTTCGCTGATGGTTTTACACGCGTGATTTGTCACTTCTGGTTTGGGGTCGAAACTCTCCAGATGGCTGACACCACCATTCATGAATAGCCAGATTACGCTTTTCGCGCGGGGTGGAAAGTGTGGTCCCGGTGCGCCTTGGACCGCATTTCCACTGGCTTTGGCATCACTGTGCAAGAGCGACGCCAGCGCTACTCCAGCACAACCCCGGCCAAGTCCACTCAATAACTCGCGCCGATTCGAGCGATCTGGAACAATTGATAACTGGGTGAAATTCATTATGACACCTGAACTGTCTTGATACCCGAACTTGTGTGGCTACGAACTCACCTGCGGGAAATGAAATCATGGTGATTGAAGAGAGTATGAATCAATGCCGCTCGCGACCTATTCAACCGTTCTTGGCTAGTGAGTTGAGGATCGACCCCTGCCGCAAAGTCGGCCAACGCCTGCTGGCAAAGAGCGATTTCTTTGGCAGTCGGTGCGCGTGTCAGAATTCGCCAAAAGAGGTTATCTATCAATTTGTTACGGTCTTGCAACGCTTGGTTCGATGCCAAGCTTGCAGCTAGATCTACTGCCGCATTCCATGCTAGCTCGCTATTGAAAAGTGCCAACGATTGCTGCGGTACAATACTTTCCGAGCGACGATAGCACTCTTGCACGCTGGCTTCATCAAACAGGTTGAGCAGCCGATTACGATCATTGTTTGAATGAGCAAAGTACAAACTTCTGCGAGTCGACTGGGGCTGCTCGGCTGCTGGGATCGATGGGCCACCCGGCGTTACATCGAGCATACCGGAAATTCGTAACAGTGAATCTCGAATGACTTGCGACTCCATGCGAACCAGAGGCATACGCCATTGCCAGCGGTTGTCGGGATCGAGGTCCAGGCTGATTTTGTTCTGCGGGCCTACTTCTGGAGCACGACGATAGGCCTTCGACGTGACAATCAACCGATGGATATGTTTCATGCTCCACTGTTGTTCCATCAATTCGACCGCCAGCCAATCCAGCAGTTCTGCATGATTAGGAGCAGCAGGTTTGCGCCCTAGATCAAAGACGGAATTGGCCAGCGGCTGACCGAAATGCCTCGTCCACAGGTGGTTGACCGCAACCCGCGCTGCCAGTGGATTTCGACGATCGGTAATCCATTTCGCCAAAGCTGTCCGGCGACCAGTACTCGTCTCTGGAAAAGGTCGGTTCTGCGACTCGATCGTTTCAAGATTGCTCTCGGGAACCTTCTGCGCACCACGTAGCGATAACTGCTGAGGCAGCGTTTCCGTGGTGGCCGCAATGGTGGTTGGGGCAGAAGTGGCGAGCTTGCCATCAGGGAACTTTCCCTTCAATTCTTTCGCGAAGCTTACCACATTTGCTTCGGCGGACTGCCATCGCTCTAGATCGTCCTTGGCTACTTGCTTAAGTCTGCTGAGCTCGTCGGATCCAGTCAGTTGAGAACGCCGCACCAGGTCTGCAGACTGTATCGCGACTAGCTGCAATTCTTTCGCACTAACCGTTAGCTCAGTCAATTCGTAGCGGGCTTGCAATTCTTCCCTCGTGGCCTCGCCTTCAGTAACACGAGACAGTCGATTGAGCGGCTCATCTGGAGCAAGTGGCCGGATATCTAATCGACTCCACGCACACTGAGCGTCAAAAGTCATGAGGCTGACTCGCCCGGGCCGGCGTTTGACAGGAATTTGCCCTGTCTGACGAAGTTCGTTCCTCAGGAATAAGCCAAACTCGTTCCCGCGCACTCGCAGGGTTAGTGTTACAGGCTGATCAACTGGCACATCGCAGCCGACAATTAAACTTTGTGGGTATTCGAAATCGCGGCCCTGCTCTCGAAAGGCCACTGCACAGCTTGGGCGGCTTGAGTTGGCCGAGACATAAGCCAGGATGGAATGCTCAGGGTCGACATCGAACGCCAACCCGGCGGACTTCCAAACCTGCCCACCAAGAATTTGAAAACTAACCGTCGCTTCAAAATCTTGGGGTAACTCTGGAGAAGCATCTTTCAGTCTTAATTCCGCGAAGCTCATGCCGACTGCCGTCTGCTGCACTTGGCCATCGCGCTGTGCCCAGTCTCCCGTCACTGGTTGCCAAGCTGCAGTGAGATTATGAAAGTTGTCTGTCAGCACAGATTTTGGGTATTCGGGAGTTAATTCCAGTTGAGAGTTATGGAGATCGGGTAGTGCTTCGAGGCGGGCACGCCATGCTGTTTTATCCTCCAGATGCCGATCCAGTTCCCGGTGAACTTCAGCCAGCCGATTCTGCAAAACGTGCGGTCGCAACTCGGGATAAACGGACTCCAGCGGCAGGTTCACCTGCTTGACTACTGGTTCACCCACCGCACTTCGCAATAGCTCGGGAACATTGGGCTGCATCGCTGCCGTTGTGTCGGGTCGACGTTCATCCCCGCGAATAAACAAATAGGTAGCGGCATCAAGATTGCAGTCAAATGCTCGAGGAATGGCATCGACTTCAAAGTCGGTCTGT
>JAIXVG010000013.1 GCA_027483145.1 Planctomyces sp. | reverse complement strand
GCTGCAACCCAAGGCAATCTAAAACCCGCTGTGATGATCCTCACTCCAGCACGCCTTGGCCACTTAGCCAATCAACGCAGGTAGTTAAATCGACACAAATATCCGGTTGAGGTTCCCGAACTGCGGAGGGGCAAAATACCAATTTCAATCGCGTCACGCAATTTGGGGCAGCTCTCAAAACACCGGTTTCCGTAAATTCTGCTGCTGTCAGTCGTTGGAGCCAGCAAGTTCGGCTCAGCCGCCCGCTGGTTGCCTCCTTAACTCACACCGCGTATCGGCCTAACGGCGAGTTGAAACTCCCTTTTTGTTCGACCCCTTGCACACGCTATGGACTACAAGAGATTGCCAAAACTCTCCGGATTCATCCATCACGATGAAATCAGGCACGCAGTCGCATTCACTCTTCAGAAGCCAGCGGCGTCAGCGAGGGGCACCGGTTGTCCAACTAGTTCTGGTAGACCACCCCTTTGTGGCCAGCGACAACATGGCCTATCGAGTGGACGGTTTCCCCGTGCTGCTCGAGAAGGGCCTTCAGGCCACTGGCAAAGCGAGGTCGAACAATCAACACGAAGCCAATCCCCATATTGAAGGTGTGGTACATTTCTTCGCGATCGATGTTGCCCAACCGTTGAAGCCAGGGAAAGACGGGATGAGGCTGCCACGCGTTGCGATCAATCACCACCTGAACATCATCTTGCAAAAATCGCTCGACGTTGTCCTTCAGGCCCCCCCCTGTAATGTGGGCAAGTCCAGTGATCGACTTGTTCGCCTTGTAACGCTTTAACGACCGCCGTACCGCCGGAGCGTAAAGTCGCGTTGGAGCCAGGAGAGCTGCCCCAACGTTGGTTCCCAGTTCCGGCACGTGGTCACTGGTCGTTAGGCCTGCATGCTCGAATACCGCTTTACGTACGAGGCTGTAGCCGTTGGAGTGAAATCCACTCGAAGGTAAAGCCAGCAGCACATCTCCAGGCCGAATGGCAGAGCCGGTGATCATTTCCGTCCGCTCGACAACCCCGACGCAGAAGCCCGCCATGTCGAAGTCTCCTTCGGCATAAAGGTCGGGCATAATGGCGGTTTCTCCCCCCAGGAGCGCAACACCACTTTCCTGACAACCCTTGGCAACGCCAGCGACCAGCGTGGCAATCAGGTCTGGATTATCTTTCCCGAGCGCGAGGTAATCGAGGAAAAAGAGTGGGTCGGCACCCATACAAATCACGTCATTGACTGACATCGCAACGAGATCGATTCCAACCGTGCTGTACAACTGGGTAGCGATTGCTACCTTCAGCTTGGTTCCGACGCCATCGGTTCCCGAAACCAAGACGGGATCGCGATAAGTTGGAGGGCCGCCGCGCTTGCCAGTATTGAGGCGAAACAAGCCACCGAATGCATCGTTGACCGGAATCACACGCGGCGTATGGGTCTGCTTCATCAGCGCCGGTAAGCGCTGCATTGCCTGATCGTAAAGTGCTAAATCGACCCCTGCTGATTGGTAAGACAATTGAGCCATTGATTTACTTCGGCTGAGGAATTGAAATCGGGGGCGAACGCGATCGCCACGAGCTTGCGAGATTAACGTAATCGGCTGGTCGCTGCATCGGACCAGCGTGCTTTTCAGGTCCTGGAAACGGTTGAGGATGATGGAGAGAATGCTGTCAACCAGCAACGAACTCTGGTATGCGAATGGACTGCAGTTTGAATGCACGCAATGTGGAAACTGCTGTACCGGAAGTCCCGGAGCTGTGTGGGTCGACTCCTCAGACTTAGAGCGAATTGCCGCATTTCGCGAAGTTGATGTGGGAACGGTTTTTGTAGAAGACACCAAACTGGTCGGCGGTCGACGTTCCCTAAAAGACTATGCAAACGGAGATTGTGTCTATTTCGATGGGGCCAGCCGCCGCTGCCAGATTTATCCAGTTCGACCGGCGCAATGTCGCACCTGGCCATTCTGGTCCCAAAATCTCGAAAGCTCTGCCAGTTGGGAAGGGATCAAACAGGTTTGTCCCGGAGCAGGGCGTGGAAAGCTCTACAACCTCGAGCAGATTGAAGAATCGCGAGAAAAACTGGACGCGTGATCAGTTTTCCGGGGGTAATCGCTGTTAAATCTTGCCGAGTTTCACGTTTCTATCAATTTTGCTGAAAAATCCGGGGCACAAACGCCGATAAATTCAGGGACGGTGGCAAGCGCCATTTGGTCCGGAACTCGAATTTCGTGAATTGGTTGAACTGCAAAAGTCCTCCAATGAGCAAATTGACAACGGCCCGCGGCGCAGCCGACTGGGTAAAGCGATAAGGGCAGAGCGAGTCTGCTTGACAGTAAGTCTTGGTGCTCATTACAGTTGAGTCACGCAGCAGGGCTTGCTGGGAGCTTCTTCGCTGTCCGACGGCACCTCTCGCTTGGAGACTCCAGTCGTGACGAAAAAGGACATGGTTAAAGTGATCTCGGACGAGATCGGGATGACACAACTCAAAACGAAGGAAATCGTTCAGAAGACCTTCGATGCGATTGTGCGAACCCTGGTCGAGACGGGACGCATTGAACTTCGCAATTTTGGCGTGTTTGAAGTCAAGGAGCGGGCACCGCGAAAAGCGCGGAATCCGCGAACTGGCGATAAGGTCTTTGTACCGAAGAAGTTTGTCGTAACGTTCAAGCCCGGTAAGGAGATGGAAGAACGGGTTCGAATCTTGAAGGGTGAACAAGAGGCGGCCGCAGCGGCTGCTTCGAATGGAGTGGCGAATCTTGATCATGCCGGCCCCGCCGACATGGTTCCTTCAGCCGGTTCCAGCAGCCCCAGTGATTCGAATTAGTCTCAAGTTGTGACCTTACAACTAGTTGAGGCAACCCCTTTCACTTCCGATCTAATGCGGTCTCCGCCTGGGCCTGGAATCGTTTACGATTGACCCACTTCGGTCGAAATCTCGCAAACTAAATCATCGATTGACGTTATGCCGTTATGCTCCAGATCGATCTGGAACGGATCGACTCAATGGGGTGAGACGAGAGCTGAATTTGCGACGACGGCTGCAAGTGATGGTTCCCAGGGAGGGGATAATGCGAAATCGGCTGCTGATTGCTGCGTTGATGCTGGCCTCGATGACCGTACAAGTGGGCTGCATCGTCCCCATTTTCTCGTCGCAACCCGACGTCCGTGCTCGCCAGTTGATCTTCGTTTCGGAAGGATATCGCCATATCCCCGAAATCTGGGAACGGATCTGGGGACTTGATATGCCAGATGTGGCTACCCCCTACCGGACCCACGGCGGCGTGATCTAGCTCTGACTGAGCTGCGGCCGTTCCGCGCTTACTGCAACAGGAAACGCTTGTTCCGTGTTGCCTGAAGAACGTCGAACCACAATCAATTCAAATGTCCTGAATGAGCGAAATAGCTTATTCAGGATTTTTGTCTGTTTCGTGGTTTTTGCGTTTTTGTCCCGGTTTAAGCGTCAGCCACCGCTGGTCGTTGTCACTCCCTTGCAAACTCAGTCAGCAAGTAGCGACGCACACAGCAACACTCACAGATCATGTTGAGAACAATGATCTTTATCTCAGCGTTTCCTGGCGAATTGGAGTTGTTGTCGCTGCTGTGTCACTCGGGTAGACTCGCTAACGGTCCGGGGTATCTGTTTAGCCACAACGGCGGTGAGAGCAGGACCTGAACGGAACGTTTTTCGTATCAGCAGACGAGCAGTTTTGTGGCCAATTTGCAGGTCGAGATCGGCCGACTCAAACTAAAGAATCCGATTCTGGTTGCTTCCGGAACGTTCGGATACGCACGCGAAATGGCAGCGTTCGCCCAGTTCTCCCAGTTG
>JAIXVG010000496.1 GCA_027483145.1 Planctomyces sp. | reverse complement strand
GTCGCGTTGTTTGCCCCAGGGGTTTAGGGGGTTGTAGACCATAAATCGGGGGAGCCAGGGCATGACGGTGCGGGCGGCTTTGCCGGCTAGGGTGTAGAGGGTGGCACTTCCCAGAACGATGCCGCCGAGCTTCATGGCCATGCGCTTGGTCCAGGGGAGCAGCTTGCGAAGGGCGATTTCTTTACGCCAGGTTAATAGCTGCTGGTGCAGGTCGATCTTCACGGGGCAGACATCGCTGCACGAGCCACACAGGCTACAGGCATAGGGAAGTGTGCTGTACCTTGACGCATCGCGCGAGGGGGCGAGAATCGAACCGATTGGGCCGGGGACTGTTGCCTGATAGCTGTGTCCGCCGCTGCGGCGATAGACGGGGCAGGTGTTCATGCAGGCGCCACAGCGGATGCAGTTGAGCGAGCGGCGGAATTCGGGGCTGCCCAAAATGTTGCTGCGGCCGTTATCAACGATGACGATGTGCATTTCCCCATCGGGCATGGGGCCGTGGAAATGGGAAGAGTAGGTGGTAATGGGTTGCCCGGTGGCAGAGCGCCCGAGCAGGCGCAAGAAGACGCCCAGGTCGGCTGCTCTGGGAATGAGTTTTTCGATCCCCATGCAGGCGATATGGAGCTTGGGAAGGGAGACTCCCAGGTCGCAGTTCCCTTCGTTGGTACAGACAACGAACCCGCCAGTCTCTGCGATGGCAAAATTGACGCCGGTGATCCCAGCTTGGGCCTCCATGAATTGCTCGCGCAGTTTGAGGCGGGCTGCTTTGACGAGGTATGGGGGATCAATGTTGCCGTCTTCGGTCCCCAGGTGTTTGTGGAAGAGAGAGCTGACTTCTTCTCGCTTGATATGGATGGCGGGCATGACGATGTGGCTGGGTGGTTCGTCGCGCAACTGGACGATCCATTCTCCCAGATCGGTATCGATGACCTTGAGGCCGTTTCGTTCGAGGAAGGGGTTCAGGTGGCATTCTTCGGTGAGCATCGACTTGCTTTTGACTACCTGCTTGACGCCGTGCTTTTGCAAAATGCTGAGGACGATTTCATTATGCTCGGCTGCGTCCTTCGCCCAGTGGACCGTCACGCCGAGGGCCTTTGCGTTGGCTTCGAACTGTTCGAGGTAGTGGGCGAGCCGGGACATGGTGTGCAGTTTGATTTGCGAGGCCCGTTCGCGGAGGGTCTCCCATTCGGGGAGGGTGTTGACCGCTTTATCGCGCTTCGAGCGAACGAACCAGATGGCTTGATCGTGCCAATGGGCGCGGCCGGGATTGGCAATGAACTCACTGGCTTCGGTGGGGTGATCGAGGATTGGGAGAGTCGCGTTCATTTGGGTTTGGCCTGATGTGGTTCGGCAAGCTTCTTGGAGATTGGGTCTGCTGGACTGGTGCGTCGAGTTGCACTCTGCAGGAGTGGATCGATTTAGTCGTTTGACGTTGGATTACATGGGTTGTCTTGCGTGTTGAGTGATCGCATTCGGTGCGTCGAGTCGCACCCTACAAAACCGGCAAATCAGGACACTGGCGGAGCCAGTGGCACACAAAGAGTCGTTCAGTTCGCTAGTTGGGTTGTCGGCCGGCGAGTATCTCGGCGACGTGCATGACCTTCAGTGGCTTCTTTTGACGGTGGATCAGCCCGTACATGTGCATCAGGCAGGACATATCACCAGCCGTCAGGACTTCGGTCCCGGATTTCTCGTGGTCAGCCACACGGTCGAGTCCCATCATGCAGGAGACTGCTTCCTCGGCGACGGCGAACGTGCCACCAAACCCGCAGCATTCATCGGCCCGTTCAAGCGAGACCAGTTCGATCCCTTGCATCCCTTTGAGTAGTTGGCCCGCTTTGCTGAATTTCTCGCCTACCAGTTCGCTGCAGCTTCCGAGGCGAAGTTCGCGCAGTCCGTGGCAACTTTGGTGGAGGCCAACTCGAAACGGAAATGGGCGGTTAATTTCGGTGACCTTTAACACGTCGACCAAGAACTCGCAAAGCTCGTAGGTGGTGCTGCGAATTCGTTCGAAGCGATCGTGCGGGACGGCGTCTCCGACGATGTCGTGGTAGTGATTGCGGACCATGGCGGCACAACTGCCCGAGGGGCACACGATGTAGTCGTAGCCGTCGAAGATGTTGAAGTAGTTGATGGCGATGGGGCGAGCATCGTTGACGCAGCCGGTATTGGACATTGGCTGGCCGCAGCAGGTTTGCTGGGGTGGAAAGTGAACCTCGCAGCCGTAATGTTCGAGCAGTTCGAGCGTGGCCGTGGCGACGTCGGGATAGAGCTGGTCGATGTAGCAGGGAATAAAGAGCGCAACTCGTGGCATGTCAGGAGGTTTCGCATGTTGGGAATGATTCGGCCGTAGCTTTGGAGTATAGCTGTGAGAGATAGCCTTTGCCAAAGATCGGAGGCGGTTGATTCATATTATGGCGGGGTGTGGGGGCTGCGGCTGGTGCCGGGTGATCGTTTTCCGGAGAATGAGGTAAGTGTCGATCTGGTCGAGAGATGCGGGTGAGCTGGCCAGATGCGATTGTGCTTAAACCGTTATTCTGTATTGAAATAGAGAGAGTTTTTATGCGGCAGATAACAACCGGTTTGGTGGTCGTGTTGGGTTTGGGGATGGCATTTGGGGCGGGGTGGCTGGCGTCTGCGGCCGAGAAGGCTGCGCCAGACGAGCGGGTGTTCGAGCTGCGGACGTACAAAACACTTCCGGGCCGACTGGGAGCCTTAAACGACCGGTTTGCCAACCACACCCTGAAACTGTTTGAAAAGCACGGGATGAAGAACCTGTATTATTGGACGCCAAGCGATCAGCCGGAAACGATGATTTACGTGCTGGAGCATCGGTCACGGGCTGCGGCGGAGGAATCGTGGAAGGGCTTCCGGGCTGATCCGGACTGGCACGCAGCGCGGGATGCATCGGAGCAGTCGGGCAAAATCGTGGAGAAAGTTGATTCGGTTTACTTGAAGCTGACCGACTACTCGCCGGTTCGTTAGGGTGCATCAGGGATGGGAGCGGTTTGGTTTCGACGAAACGATTGGGCTGTAACCGCTTTGGAGCGAGGGTAATACGGCTTAGAGAATAGTGATTGGAGCCAATTCATGCGTGTAAATCCCTACGGCGGAGGCGCCTCAAGGTGACGGGTCCACCAGGTGCCTTTGTCTTAAGTGGATACTGAGTAATCGATTACGCTGGTGTAGGACTAAGTGCAGGGTTTTACCGCAGCAGCCGAACTGAATAATACGAAGTAGGTTTCGTCTGGCAGAAGGTTTTCTCCCTCTTTTGTTGCCGGGCCACTTGATCAGCTATGGACGTTCGTCTCATCAATCCGTTTGTGCTTGCCACAACGACGATGTTCGAGAAGATGCTCGACTGCCCACTGAAACGGGGTGAGTTGGGTGTCCGTCCTGCACGTGATCCGTACCAGGGAATCAGCGGCGTGATGGAGCTGAAGGGTGGGGTGACAGGGCTGGTTGTGTTGAACCTGAGCCGCAACGTCGCCCTGCAGGCAGCAGGAGCGATGCTGAACGAGCATGTGTCGGAGCTGAACGTGCATGTGGTCGATACGGTCGGAGAGCTAGTGAGCATCGTCAACGGTCAGGCGAGAGCGAGGCTGACGCGATTGCGACTGAAACCGGCGTTTCCCAAGGTGCTGAAGGAACGCTTTCATACAGTTGCGTTTCCGGCCGGTCAGAAGGTGATTCATATTCCGTTTGAATCACAGTGGGGTCCGCTGTGCGTTGACCTGACGATTTCTTCCGCGGTTGAGTTTCCGGCTGCGCTTAATGAGCACGAAGACGAAGCGGCATTGGAAGCGGCTGCGGTGTTGGCCTAGGGTCAACTTCAAGATGCGGTTGGTGGGAAATGGGGCCTGGCAAGACCCGAGATTACCAATTCGCCCCAAAAGGCGTTTTGGAATCTCTGATAAGTATGACGCTCTATTTCTTGGCCATGATGGCAATCTCGATTGTCGATGCACCAGAAGGAGCCAGTTCGACTGGCTTGATTGGCGTACTATCGATAACTGAGTATACGATCGGCAACCGATTAACCGCTCTGCGAAAGTCGGAGAGCGACGCGTCCTTGCCAAGTGGGCTTCCATCTGGAAGAAGCAACTGGGTGCAGATGACCTTATAGGTGCCTGGTGGTACTCCCGGTCGATCAGGACCTTGCTGGCATGAAAAGTTGCCTTCGGCATCAGAGATTCCGAAGGCGTTCATTTCGTTTTTGTTGCTACTGATAAGGGTCACCTGAACTCCTTCTGCGGGTTTTCCGTTGACGGTCACGGTTCCTGTGGCCGGAACGATGTCGGTGCTTTTCGAGCTGGGGTCGCCAGTACAACCCAGTGCTGCAAGTAAGGCGATCAGGCACAAGAGGGGGCTTCGAGACATGGTGAACTGCATGATCAGATTCCAGGACAAAGCAGAACGTAAAGAGAGACTGAACTCATAGAAATGGAGGCGCTGAAGAAGGATCCCTTCAGCGCCTCCAATTGTTGTTACTTGGTCACCGGGTCAGACTTTTGCAACAGCAGGTTGCGATTAGTACTCACCAACAACCTGGCCGTCGGCGATTGATGCCAGCCGTTCGCGAGTCACGCCATCCATGTTTTCTGAAACGAACCGAACAGATCCGTCAGCAAGGCCGAAATGGCAACCACCCGTATGGCTGCTGCCAGGCAACCCATACTGACCATTCATCCCAGCTCGTGGAGTTGTACCACCGGTATAGCCGTTCCAATTCCACCAGCTTCGCTCATTAATCCGCCGTCCACCAGCGGGGTCAGCACCCAACGAGGTGTAGTGCGCGTACGCCCAAGTTGACCCCCAGCCAGCACCAACGTCCAATGTTGTTTCGACAAAGGCAACCGTATTGCTGGTTCCGTCGGTGCAATCACGAATGCGAGAGTTAGACTCAGGGCCGAAGAGCCGTCGACCGGTCGTGTTTTGTGTCGTCCAGCGACCGCATAGATCACCAGTCACCCAAACACTAAATTCGTAGTTTGTCTTGGCCCCGGGACGACCCCGGCTGATTGAACCGTCGGCTGGTTGATAAACTGCTGTATCAGCTTGGGCAGACATCGTGTTTTGCCCAGGATCCGACGGACAAAGCAATGCCGTGAGGATTCGCGAGCAAGCCAGCTCGTTAACAGTCGCGGGGTTGCCAACAATCGCAGCACCCGCTACAGGCGGTGAATCTTGTGATGTACATCCTCCTAACGACGTACTGAAATCGAAGGAGTTGTAAAGTGGGGACTGATCCATGTAGGGCAGTAAGTGTGGAAAGCCACGCTGATTGACCACCCGCAGCGATAGAGGCGAATTACAAGTTCCTTCACCTGCCGACGAATATGGAAAAATGTTGAACGCGTCATGATAGTTATGCAGTGCCAGCCCAAGTTGCTTCAAGTTGTTCTTGCACTGGGTGCGACGGGCTGCTTCACGTGCCTGCTGAACGGCTGGCAGTAAGAGGGCAATCAAGACTGCAATAATTGCGATGACGACCAATAGCTCGATCAGGGTGAAGCCCTGCGAGCGGCCTTTCGCGAGGCCAGGCACTGCAAACTTTTTCATCACCAACTCCCAGAAAAACGACAACGAGATTGAGAAATCGCCACAGAAATGCGATTTCGTCGACGGGAGTTACACGGTAGCGAACTTCACGCCGGGTGCGCTACAAGACCTTTCAAGCTAGATCTTGGTTTGGCCAATAGGTTGTATCGAAAGAACCTTGATGGCTATCGAGTTTGTCGATAGGGATGTGAGTTGAGTTGGGTTCAACTGCTTGATGAACGAACCTGCTTAACAGGTGGACCATTCCACTATCGATATGGGAAATCATTCGTAAGGCGTAATGACTGCGTGGATCCGCCCTAAAGAGGAGAGTGGGGAGAAGCAAAGTGAATCGTGGAGGACAAGGCCATGCTTCTGCAGGTTGCGATCGCGTTGTGAGTCCCTCGGGGCGGTCTTCAGTCAATCGTTGTGGGGAGATCTGCGAAGGGGTTGGCTCGGGGATGGAGTTAATCCGCAGATGGGCGAATGCTGGACTTACTGGCATCGCGCTGGATTGCGCCGCGTGGTCTTGAAGTGATGCATGGCCCGTAGCGTCCCCTGCTTCACCCGGTTATTGAACCGTTTCGCTACGTGACGCACTCGCAAGTTAACGCTGCGCGAGGCAATCCACCGGCTAGCCTGCATTATTCACGCAGGAGTAAAAGATTGGAGCAACTGGTTGTGGCTATTTGAGTTGGGTCCAATGATCGAGAAACAGACTGTTTCGAGAAAAAAGACCGAAGAAACCGCACGCTAGCGCGTGGCGGCTGATAAGAGCTTCGCATCATGAATAATGCGGGCTAGCGTGGCAAGCAACGGTCAAGGTGCTAGCGGGTTGGGTTACGCTATTGCCGAGTGTCCTTGGGCGTACCAGCCGGGCAGAACTCGTGGAGATTTAGTCGGATTCTTCCTGCTGCGGAGTTGCTTTTGCTTGAAACAGACAGACATAATGTCTGTTGTCTCTGCGGGCTGGAGCGATGATTCGGTAACCGTCACTTGGCTTTCGTCTCCGGCTGTTGTCTTTTCCGGCCATTTCTTTCGGCGATCTTTTTATAGCAGACTGGCTGTCTGCAATGACTTCTCTTGCGCTGCATGGGCCGGCCCATTTCTATGCTGGCCGGGCGGGTCGGTTTTGCCTTTCACCATTTGAAAACGGGGCCACATCATGCGGAACAATTGGGTCAGGGGTTGTTGGTTAATGAGCTTGCAACGTCGCGGTCCATTCGGGTTGCGGTTCTGGCGGGCGGGAGTGATCAACGAGATTGCGCTTCAGGGCGTGCGCACAGTGCGGGGTTTGACCGTCGTCGCGATTTGCTGGCTAGTCATTTCTTCGACGGTCGTGCTGGCTCAAGCTTCGTCTATTGAACCTGAGAAGCTGACTCCTGATGAGCGATTGAAGATCTTCATCAATTCGGTCTCTGAGTATCGGTTGATCATCAAGGGGGATGATGAGCCGTTGACCTTGAGGCCCGAGCCGTTGATTCGGTTTGATAATCAGGTTGGCGGGGTGGTTGATGGAGTAGTAATGGTATGGACGAAGGGGAGCAGGCCTGTGGTGGCAGCCCAGGTGTTTGTAATGAGAGATGGGTATTGGATTCATGAGTTTCAGTCGTTTGCCGAGGGGCCGCTAACGCTGACGGAAAACGACCGGATTGTTTGGTCGCCGCAGGTGGCTGGCGGCAAGATGAGTCCGATTGCAGATGGGCCGACTGGGGTAAAGCAACGGGGTGCTCGTAAACTGGCGTTTAAGGAGATTGCCAGCCAGTTTGCCGTGACAGAAGATTTTCGTGAAAAGCAACAGGCCGACTTGCAGAAGTATGAGCTGCGTTTGTTATCGGCACCACTCTATCGGTACGAAGATAAGTCTGATGGCATTGATGGGGCGGTCTTTGCTTTTGTGCATGGTACCGATCCTGAGTTACTTTTAACGGTGGAAGCGCGTACGTCTGCCGAAGAAACGAGCTGGTCTTACTCGCTGGCTCCACTTACCTGCTGGGGAGTTAAAGCTCGCCGCAAAGAGAAGGATGTTTTTGCCTCCCCTGAAATGATAGGGCGAAGCACTCGGAATGACCCATACCATGTATGGGTCTTTAAGCCTGACTTCGATCGACTGAAGGTGAAATCGGAAGGGGAGTGATATCTTGCTATCGGTGGCTTCGCTTGAAATACCGGCATTACTCAATTGACCTGGGGTGTGAGTCGCAACGAGCGGGATTGTTAGCTGATTTGTGTTAAGGACAGGAACCCGACCACGGACGTAGTCTGCTTGCCTGAGGCTAACCGGCCGCTGTTCCCAGTTAGCTCACTTCAACGGGGCTGGCTCAGCATAACGGGCAAGGCTTGCCAAACTAGTCCCTGATTGGAGTATGCTGTTTTGGAGAGGGGCGATCCTGTCCAATTGGTGCGTGGGGCTATGACACCAGAATGTCTCCCCGTCTGATTTCCTGCCGATGCCTTTTTGTTCTGGAAGGTCATAACGAAATGCAACGATTGTGGTCGTGTGGACTTGTCCTCTTGATGGCCGGTATGGGGGGGGCGATCAATTCTTCCGTTGTTGCGGCGGAAGATGCCATCGTGGCTAAGCCGACGGCAACCGTCACAAAAGGACCACTGGTCAGCAGCGTGACGGTCAAGGGGACGCTTGAAGTCGAGGGAGGGGCCGAGCTGAAGGTTCAGCCTAAGCAGTGGGCCAACCCGTTGATGGTCGAAGCGGTTGTCCCGCATGGAACTCCGGTTAAGCGGGGGACTCCCGTCCTCAAGTTTGTGACCGACAAGCTGGAGCTACAGATTCGGGAGCTGAAGGAAGATCGAGAGGCAGCTTTGATTGGACTGGAACTCGCTGAAAGGGAGCTAATTGCGCTTCGTCAGACGACGCCGATTGATTTAGAGACAGCCACCCGCAACAAAAAGCAGACCTATGAAGATTTGCAGTTCTTTCTGAAAGAGGATAAGCAACAGGAAGTCGAGCAGATGCAGCTTAGCCTGAAGTCATCGGAGTTCTCGTTGGAGTCGGCCCGTGAGGAGCTGAATCAGCTTGAAAAGATGTACAAGGATAAAGACCTGACCGAAGAGACCGAACAAATGATTCTTCGGCGGTATCAGATGGCGCTGATTTCGGCAGAAGCGTCGCACAAGCAGTTCCTGAAAAGCTTTGATCGGTTCTTTGCAGTGAACCTTCCGCGAAAGGAAGAGGCGATGAAGATCAACTCGCGGTCGGTTGATCTGGCCCTTGAGCGTGCTCAGGCTGAGCTTCCTTTGCGGCTTAAGCAGAAGGAATTGTCGCTGGAAAAAATGCGGCATGATGAACGACGGAGCAAGGATAGGCTGCAAGAACTCGAACACGACCTTGCGCAGATGACGTGCGTTGCGCCGCAGGATGGTGTGGCCTACTATGGTCGATATGTTCGTGGTCAATGGGTCAGTCAGCCTGCAACGCTGTACGCCGTCAATGGCGTCCTTCCGCCTGTAGAGGTCTTGATGACGATCGTGCCGCATGGGAAGTGCACGTTGTTTGCCGAAGTGGAAGAGAAGCCATTCGGGGAAGTCAAAGTGGGGCAGTCAGCGATGGTGACCCCCACTGCTTCGCGTACGGACCGCTTTTTGGCGAAGGTGGCTGGGCTCTCAGTTGTTCCACTCGCTGGTAAGTACGATGTGCGGCTTGAGATTCCGGGACCATTGCCGGCGAATCTGGTTCCAGGGATGACGGCTTCCGCAGCTATTGTTACGGGGGACAAACCGGGGGCCCTCAGCCTGCCTTCGAAAGTGGTCTTCGATGACGAAGTTCGGGGGGAGCACTATGTTTATCTGGCGGGAGATGAACCGAAGAAGCAGGTTGTTGAAATTGGCATCGTGACTGCTGACCGAACTGAAATCACCAAGGGGCTGGCTGTTGGGGATCAGGTCTTGGTTGAAAAGCCAGCCGACTGAAGACTTGATTGAGATGGTGCTGCGACCGCGAGCTTTGAATGAAGTGAAACGTACTTAGCAGACGGCGAACTGGGTTTTTGCGATTGGCTGACGAGTTTTCGGGTAGAGGAATCAGACCGCTGGATCAGTCGGCTCGCCTGGGACTTGGGGACTAGTTGTAAGCTGATTGGCGATTCTTCTCGTCAGATTGTTTCGGAGCTTCAGATGCTGGCTGGTACACTACGGCTCACCAGACGCCTTGTCGAATACCCGCTGAAGCGTTCAGCTCTTGGCTGGAATCGAAGTGGCTTCGAACAGTCCCAACCCGGTATTCGGATAGGTTCTCAGGCTGAACCGCGAATCGCAAATCGCCCGGTGAGCTGGCTGCTGTTGAGT
>JAIXVG010000401.1 GCA_027483145.1 Planctomyces sp. | reverse complement strand
GTTCGCGCACGATTGCCCTCGATTCAAGCGCGCCGGTGATGGCCTCTTCCATCGAGTTCGGCATATTGCTTGTCCAAACAATCGTGCCTGTTCGATCCACCACAAACACCGATGGAATCATCTGAATATCAAGGGCGTTGAAGACTTTGCGCGCTCCAAAAGCATTGGGCCAGTGAAACTTCGCCCGCTCCAGAAACTGCAGACTCTTTTCGCGAGACTCCGGGCCTTCGGCCGTGATCCCCAGGAACTTAACTCCCTTGGGACCGAACTGTTTTTCTAACTCCACCATGTGAGGAGCAACCCGCAGACATGGACCACACCAATAGGCCCATGCGTCAACAACATAGACCGACCCGCGAAGATCAGCAACGGGGTTCCCGTTCAGCCAACCAGCCACTTCGAGCTTCGGAAACGTTTTGCCAACGCGGGCGTCGTGTTCGGAGCCATACGATGGGGGCTTCGACGGAGAGACGATACGAGCGATCATGGCTCCCACGCAAATAGCAGCCACCGCCAGCATGATCAGCGTCAAGGTTGTCGAAGGACGCTGCTCTTCCAATTCATTAGTTTCAGTCGACATGGGTTGAACTACTTTAAAGCGTTTCAAGAACCCGGTTACGCTTGCTTGACGCTATCAATCAGGACACTCATCGTCGTTTGACTGCTCGTCACGTCGCCGTCTTACCCAACAATTCATTTGGTTCACCGTCAATTCGGTGCAACTGATGCGGACCTACTGCAACTGATACAGCGGCGTGTACTTCTGCCGCAGATAACTCATCAGCGAATGATGCGAAAGGGGGTGGCCAGTCACTTGTTCCATCAGCTTCGTGGCCGGGAGTCGTCGTCCTTGCCGGTGAATCTTTTCGTTGAGCCATTCCTTCAATGGCCGGAATTGTCCAGCAGCAAACTGGGCCTGTAAGTCTCCTAGCTCTCCGCTGGCCGCTTCAAAAATTTGGGCGGAGTACATATTCCCCAGCGTATACGTCGGAAAGTAGCCCAGCAAACCAGCGCTCCAGTGGACATCCTGCAGACAACCCTGCGAATCATCGGGGGGAGTCATCCCAAAATACTTCTGGAAACGCTCATTCCACGCACCCGGCAAATCGCGTGGTTGCAAATGACCCAATAACAGATCCTGTTCCAGTTCAAACCGTAACATCACATGCAGATTATAGGTCACTTCATCCGCTTCGACCCGGATGAATGAGAACCGCACGTTATTAACTGCCGCATAGAAGTCGTCGAGTGTTACGCTCCCCAGGACTGGCGGAAACGCCTGCTGAGCAGATCCATAAAAGAACTGCCAGAACGCCTTGCTGCGGCCTACTAAATTCTCCCAGAGCCGCGACTGCGATTCGTGTGCACCAAGCGAAGCGGCTTCACCCGAGGCCAATCCGAACGCCTTTTCTGGCAAGCCCTGCTCATAAATCCCATGACCTGCTTCGTGCAACACGCCAAAAAAGGCCGATGGGAAATAGTGATCCAGATAGCGGGTTGTCAGCCGGCAATCACCCGGTCCAAATCCGCTGCAAAACGGATGGGCCGATTCATCAATGCGGCCACGTTCAAAGTCGAATCCAATCAGCCGGGCAGCCGCTTCCGCAAAGACTCGCTGCGCCGTTTTGGGGTAATGGTGCTCCAACAGTTCCACTCGCGGCCGAACGGGGGATTGCGCGATCTGGGCACACAACGACACTAACTCATCTCTCAGCGGAGCAAACGCGGCCGCGATTTCTCCTGCCGTCGCCCCGGGCTCATATTCATCTAGTAATGCGTCGTACAAATGGCCAGTCGGGCTGCCAACGGCCTGGGCTTCCTCTCGCTTGAGCGAGATGATTTTCTCCAGCGATGGCAAAAAATGAGCAAAGTCTTTCTCTTTGCGAGCCGTAATCCACGCCTGCTGCCCCAAACTGGTCGCGCGGGCCATCTCTTGCACAAGGGCCGCCGGGAGCTTGGTCGAACGATCAAAGGCCCGCTGGGCTTCCTTCACGTTGACCAGCCAATGACCAGTCTCATCTGCTTCATCAGCCAGCTTTTCGACTTCGGACCGGGCTTCGGCCAGAACCGTTGCCAGTTCAGCCGAGGTTGATTTCTCGTGAGCCAGCCCAGCCAGATAAGCCAACTGCTCAGACCGATGAGCCGACCCTTGTGGCGGCATGTAGGTTTGCTCGTCCCAGGAAAGTCCACCACTAATCGACTTAAGCGTGGCGATGTCTTTCAGCAGAATCACCAGTTTTGTGTAAGCGGCGGTCATGCAGGTCTCTTCAGGGATGACGGTCATACGTCAGCAGGTATTTAGTAGGGCGGGCTCCCGCCTGCCTGAAAGTCTATTCGTAACGCGAAACCGGTCGTAAATGCCGGCCGGAGATTGGCAGGCAGGAGCCTACCCTATCTATTTAATGTGGCATCTCGCGGACCTTGAAATCCGCAGTTAATCCCATGTTGCGACGCGACACTTAACCGCCATGCGGTCTAGCTTTCCATCACGTCCTTCTCTTTCGCTTCAGCCAGGGAGTTGACCTTCCCCTCATACTTCTTGGTCAAATCCTGAATCTCTTCCTTTGTCGCTTCGTGAATGTCCTCAGTCATCAGCTTGTCTTTCAACGAGGTGTCGGCATGCTTGTTGGCATCGCGGCGAATGTTGCGAATCGCGACTCGCGCGTCTTCGGCCAAGTCCTTTACCCGCGAAACCAACTGCTTGCGGCGTTCGGTCGACAGGGGAGGAATATTCAGCCGAATCACCCGTCCATCGCTATTTGGGGCCAGACCGACATCGCTCGCTTGAATCGCTTTCGAAATATCCCCCAGCGTTCCCACATCAAAGGGGCGAATCATAATCTGCTGTGGTTCGGGAACGCTGACGGTCGCCAATTGCTTGAGCGGTGTCGGCGAGCCGTAGTATTCGACCCGAATCGAGTCGACCAACCCCGGATTCGCCCGGCCGGTCCGCAGGCCTGCCAACTGGTCGTGCAGCACGCTGGCGGCTTTGTCCATCCGCTCTTCGGCATCTAGCAGAATTTCGTCTTGGTCCATCGGTGCAATCCTTGGTCATTAGGGTCGGTTTCAAAATTGGGGTCGGCGGCGAACAAAAACTGCGGCCAACTCCCGGGCGGCTAGACTCAACCGCTGCGAATTTCATAACCCGTGATAGCATCTCTATTAATGGGTATCCGAAAGGTACTCCAAAGTGAGGTCGTTCGCCAAGCTTAGGAGATCCCGGCGACCGAGAGAAGTCGCCAATCCCCAGCAGAACCGCGACGCGGCTTCCAGGCACATGGTCCGGTCTCCCTTCAAGTCAAACTACAGTTTGATTTGCTGCCTAGTTTGGCAAAATTGACCGTCGATCGAGCCGAGAAACAGCCAGCTTCGTACAGGAATAGCCCGGTCAGCCAAGAGAACCACTGCCGCTGGCTGATTGCACAACTCTGCCTAACCCTCCCCGGTTGACCAAAACCTCCGCTTGGCGGAAGGTCCTCGATCGATTAGCCTTACAGGGAATCTCGGCAGACGGCGAGGGTGCCCAATTTGCCATGTGACCTACGGGTCAGACGTTGAATTCTCACCGCCAAGGATCGGCGTGATGTACAAACTGCTGCTTTGCACTCGATATTTGCGAACCCGTTACATTGCCCTCGCCAGCGTGATTAGCGTCATGCTGGGCGTAGCCACCATGATCGTGGTCAACAGCGTCATGGCCGGGTTCAGCAACGAAATGCGAGATCGCATTAAGGGTGTCCTGTCCGACATCGTCATCGAGACCAACGGTCTCAACGGGGAAAAGAACCCCGAAGCGATGAAGGCCCTGATCCAGCGAACCTGCCCAGACCAGATTGTTGGTATGGCTGCCACGGTCGAAATCTATGGCATGGTTACGTTTGAATACGCCGGGCAATGGATCACTCGCCCCATCAGCCTGATCGGTATCGACCCTGCTTCCAAGGCCGAGGTCGGGCCGCTGGTTGACTATCTGCAAAGCTACCGACCCAACAAAGACGTTCCTGGCCTTCCAGAACCACCCGAGCGCAAGGCCGACGAACCGGCTGGCTGGAACTTAACCCCCAAAGCTCAGGCCTACCGGACCGAATGGGCGCAGCGGGCAGCCTGGTTCCAGGAGCAGTCCAACGCCGATCGGGCACACCGACGTGGTGGAAGCGAAACCCCAGAAGCTCAACAACCGGTCGCGGCAGCCACAACTCCCGCAGATGGCGAAGCAGATGCGAGTGCTCAGGCCACAGCCGTTCCCCCGCAACCGGTCAATCCGTTCGAAAACGAAGAGGCCACGCTCGATGAGCCAACTGGCCCCTCTAACCTTGGCGCCCCCTTGCCAGGTCGCCTCTATGTCGGTGCAGGTCTTGTTAGCTTTCCTGATGAAGATCCCGAAACGGGAAAGATTGTCACCCATTGGATGGCCAAGCCCGGGGACGACGTCAAAATCAGCACCGTCACCGCCACCACTCCTCCTCAGCCGGTCTACTTCAATGCGACGATCGTCGACACCTTTAAAAGTGGGATGAGCGAATACGACAGCACGCTGGTCTTCTGCAATCTTGATTACCTGCAGCAGGCCCGCGGAATGATCGACCCCGCCACTCAAGAGCGGTCGGTCACCTCCATTCAAATCAAACTACGCGACTTCCGCGAAGCGGCCCAGGTCGTCAAACGATTGGAAGCGGTCTTTCCGCCAGGGCTATTCCAGGTCAAAACCTGGGAAAAGAAACAAGGCCCGTTACTGGCAGCGGTTGATATCGAGTCATCGATTCTGAACGTCCTTTTGTTCCTGATCATCACCGTCGCTGGCTTCGGCATTCTGGCCATCTTTTTCATGATTGTGGTCGAGAAGACCCGCGATATCGGAATTCTGAAGGCGCTCGGGGCCAGCTCATCGGGCGTCATGAGCATCTTTTTGTCGTATGGGTTGTCGCTTGGAATGGTCGGGGCAGGGGGGGGCGTTCTGGTCGGCCTCTTGTTTGTGAAAAACATCAACACGATCGAAGGGGCACTCACCTGGCTGACAGGTCGCAAAGTCTTTGACGAGCGGATTTACTACTTCCCCAGTATTCCAACCCGTGTTGATCCATTCATGGTCTGCTGGGTAGCGGCTGGCGCCATGGCCATTGCCGTGCTGGCCAGCATTTTGCCTGCTCGCCGTGCAGCCCGGCTAGAACCCGTCAGGGCGCTCCGAGCTGACTGATCCTTAACGCCTGGTTTCGCTCAAAAAAAACAGCAATCCAGCTTCGACAAAGGCAATCGGTCAACCAACACCACACCGTGCGGAACCATACCAAAGCCAGATAGCGATGCGGGCCTTAGCGGCTCCACATCCCCCAAGGAAACCAGTCCATGCAAGCAGTCCTTTCGGCAACACCGCAATGGGTCGAAACTCGACACAAGGAGCCAAAGCCGTTGAATTTGCATATTGCCGCCTTCGGGGTCAGCAAGGCTTATCGCAAGGGGGAGCATCAGGTCCCGGTATTGCGTGGCGTTGATATCGCGGTCCAGCGGGGAGAGTTCCTTTCGATCATTGGCCAGTCTGGCTCTGGAAAAAGCACTCTGTTGCACGTCCTTGGCTTACTCGATTCCCCCGATGCTGGCGAAATTCATCTGGGCTCGCAGCGAATTGACGATCTGGCCGTCAAAACTCGCGATGAACTGCGCAACCGGGTCTTCGGATTCGTCTTCCAGTTCTATCATCTGCTTCCCGAATTGAACGTGCTCGAGAACGTCTTGGCACCCCTGATGATTCGCGAGTCAATTTGGACCTATTGGAAGAACCGCCGCACCCATGCCGAGCGGGCCAAACACTTCATCAACAAAGTGGGGCTGGGTCACCGACTGACACACCGCCCGTCAGAGCTTTCAGGGGGCGAACTTCAGCGAGCAGCAATCGCTCGGGCACTCGTCGGCCAGCCCCAGATTTTGCTGGCTGATGAGCCGACCGGCAACCTCGACGAACGGACCGGCCGCGAGATCCTCGACCTTTTGGCTGGCCTCAACTCATCCGAAAAGCTCACCATCCTGATGGTCACTCACGATAAGTCGATTGCGGCCGAAGCCCATCGCACGGTCCGGCTGACCGATGGCCGGATCGAGGGGCTTGATATTCGCTAAATCGATCTAATGAAACGGTTTACTGCCGTTCGATTTCGTCTGCGATAGTTGTCTCGGCGATCTGGTCGTGCCAGACTAAACCTCATTCAACTCGTCTCCATAATTTCCCCGTTTGCCATTCACTTCTCGGCAACTCGGGCGTTGGCTCACGTTTTTCCAAGAGGGTTGCCTCCACTGGCTGAAGTCGCCACATTACGGGCTTCTGGCATCGATAAATTGCCAAAACTGAAGTGAACCCGTTTCATGGCACTGGGTCTGCCCGTCGTCCAATGAATTCATCAACATCCCTACACCCATTTCCCCTGGATTAGCTCATGGGCTTAAAAGTATTTATTTCGGGCAAACTGCTTGATCAGGCTGATGCAACAATCAGCGTTTTTGATCACGGCCTGCTCTACGGTGACGGCGTCTTCGAAGGCATTCGAACCTACGGCGGCAAAGTCTTTCTGCACGATGAGCATATCGAACGCCTTTACGAAAGTGCCAAGGCGATTCGGCTGGTCATCCCCATGACACCAGCCGCAGTAAAGAAGGCCGTCGAAGAGACCGTCGCTGCCAACGGCATTAAGGATGGCTATATCCGCCTGGTGGTAACTCGCGGCTCAGGCGAGCTGGGGCTCGACATTCGGAAAACGAGCAATCCTCAAGTGATTGTAATCGCCAGTACGATCTCGCTTTATCCCTCCGACACCTATACCAAGGGGATGAATCTCGTCACCGCGAGCACCATTCGTAATCATCCCGGCGCTCTCAGCGCCCGCATCAAGTCACTCAACTACCTCAACAACATTCTGGCCCGTATTGAAGGGACCGATGCCGGCATGGTTGAAGCTCTCATGCTGAACCATAAAGGTGAAGTCGCAGAATGCACCGGCGATAACATTTTCATCGTCAAGAAGGGGGTGCTGAAGACTCCTCCTGCCGACGCGGGAATTCTGGAAGGGATTACCCGTAACGCAGTCTTGCGTTTAGCACGGCAAGGGGGCTACCCCGTGGAAGAAGTCGCGATGACTCGCCACGACATTTACACCGCCGACGAGTGCTTTCTGACCGGAACCGCAGCCGAGATCGTCCCGGTAGTGACCTTGGATGGCCGCTCGATCGGAGACGGCAAACCAGGCAGCATGACCGGTAAACTGCTAGCGATGTTCAAGGAACTGACAGTTAAGGGGAGTTTCTAGCGGGCAACTGCAGTTTAACTTTGATCGATTACTCAAACGGGGTGTGGCTTGCCAATCCCGTTTTTTGTTTGCCCGGATGGTTCCTCTGAGAGCTCTCTGACTCAGCGAACTCTGCCCAGAATCGACGGTGCGGGTAAACAGGCACAATCCAGGCTTCCACATGCCCCCTACGGCTGCGGATTGGCTTCCGGGAGGGCCCCGATGTCGGATTGATCGACTGGCTCGTCCCCCGGCAAAGTTCGCAGACGAGCGACTGTGTCGCTGGCACTACCCGGAGAGGAAAGTTTTTCCACCCGTCCCAGTCCGGCCATTGCCAACATGACCACAAACAACAGGATCAGCCCCCCCACAATCCAGCCGATCGCTTTATCGATACGGTTGGCAGGAAGAATGTTTCCGTCAGCTCGATCTCCTGTCGGTTCCATCTGTGCACCTGGGCAAATAGGGTCAATTTAGGGACGCATTGCTAAGGCAGGGGCAGACATAAGCTACCCTCCGCAGCTGTTATCGTGTCAAGTATTTCACTGGGGAGTGATAGGGGAAGTCCGATTTTCCAACACGATCCTCTGTTTACTTCGCTATCGACCCCATTAACCCGAAACTGCAGAATGTTCCGACCGGTTGCGAAAGACATCACTTTCAAAACCGGCGAGAACGTCTGCAGCTTCACGAATTTGCCCTTCGTTGAAACTACCGGGCGTGGCTGGGGTTAATATCTAAGGCGGTCAGTTCGCTCATGTTCGGCAAGTCATCATAACTTCCCTCAGCCGATCCCCATTCACCCCCTTCGACAGAGAAAACACCAATGGCTCTTTCCCGTTTCTCTCTCCTAAACCTCTTCCAGCCAGTGGTCTTGTGGGGTTTGGCCATCCTTGCAGGGATCTGGATCAGCCGAAACCTGACCCAGACCGAGCAGGCTTGGGCCGACGCTGAAGTGGCCAAATCGAAGAGCACAGCCCAGCCCGACCCTCAACTGAAGGAGTTCCAATGGATGATTGGCGACTGGAAAGGAATCGGACAGCCTAAACGGGGTTCGAATACCGGAACCTGGAAAGAGACCGCTGAGTGTGCCTGGGACTTTTCTCAGACGAAGCCAGCCATTGTGGTGCAGGTGACCGATGGCAAACATTGGAGCCAGCTTCGGCTGGCCATCGATCCAGATACCGGAAAGCCCCAGTTGGGGCTGCAACCGGCAGATGGAACCATCACCTGGCTGGCGGGCGAAAAAACCGAAGAACGCTGGGTCTTTGCCGGCCAATCTGCCAGCGGACCAGCCAGTAGCAAGCTGACCCTGACGGTCCTCAATGAGAATCGGGCCACGCTCCTCTTCGAACAGAAACAGGCCACGCAAAGCTTCTTCACGCGAGTGGCCGAGGTCGCCTACCAGCGGGCCGGAACCCGGCTAGATGTCGCCGGAAATCGTGGTCCAGAATGCATCGTAACAGGCGGCTATGGAAGCATTTCGGTCGAGTACAAAGGCAAAACCTACTACGTCTGCTGCACAGGTTGCCGGGACGTTTTCCTGGAAGACCCCGAAGCGATTCTGGCCGAAGCCGCCGCTAAAAAGCAGAAGTAGCGATTCATCTACTTGCGTCTAAAAAGAAAGGCGTAACGCATTCCGGCGGAATGCGTTACGCCTTACTAAGTCAACGAGGCTCGGCCTTTGCCAAACCCAAAAGGCGCCGCCCGGATTTGAACCGGGGATGGTGGATTTGCAATCCACTGCCTTAGCCACTTGGCTACGGCGCCGTGACAGCCCGTGTTATCGGCTCTTTCGGGGGACCGTCATGAGCGCTCTGCAACGCAAAATCGTCATGACCTTCCCACGGCCGGGATGGTAGCTTTCGCCGACTTTAACGGTCAAGGAACCCTGAACGGGGTTTCCTCCCTCTTCGGCAGACTCTGCCACCTACTCGTTTTCGCCCAATTATTGCCCTTCAATTCTGATTGCCGGCGAAGGGCTTCCCGGGTTCTCTTGCTGGGTTCTCTCATGGGGCAAAGTTTCCCGATTGCTCTGAGGGTCACGGCTGTACACCAGTCTGTCGCCACTGAATTGACCGTTGAGTCAGGGGGTTGGGTGGCAACTCGGGCGGCAACCTTTCATGATGGTCGACCCGGCTGAGCGATTGGTCGGAAAGCACCAGGCAGCGGGCAGCCCCCCCCTAACAAGGGGCTTCGATCGTCGCGTTGCTACTTTGAACAGTTTTTTGAACCCGCAACCCCTACCCGATTTGGCCCCAATTGGGCCGATGGTGCCTACATGCCGAACACCGCAGAACTCCCCGCGACCGAACTTGATGAACAGGGGCTAATCGACCGCGCCCAGTTGGCTGTCAGCCGATGTAATTGGGACGTTGGCGAATGTGCCGCCTTGTGGACCAAGCGATTCTCTCGCGGCAGAACAGACGCCGACTTCGCCCAGTTGGTTCAGCTTAGCCCCGATCAGGTCTACCAGCGTCGGCGAGTTTGGGAAACGTTTGCCGATATCTACCACACTTACCCCGGTCTGAAATGGTCACACTTTTACGCCGCCATCAATTGGGACGATGCAGCCGAATGCCTCCAATGGGCACAGGAGATTGAAGCAACCGTCGCCGAGATGCGGGCTTGGCGGAAGGCTCAGCGGGGTGAAGACCTGGGCGGGGACTCGCGCGAAGAAATGGTCGGCCTCTTGCCGACCGAACCATCTCCCGTGCGAATCCCGGGCATGGCTTCCTTAGACGAGGCGCCGTTTGATGCCGACGAACCTGACGTTAGCAGAGCTGGCAGCCGCTCTGCCGATGAACTCGCCTTAACCGGTGTTGCCCGCTCCGCTGAAGGTCAAGAAGCAGAGTACACACCGTTCAGGTCGGGTGCGGCTCCAACTCATGGCAAAAAGAGTGCTGACGATCAGGACATCGATACGATTATTCGCCGCATTGCGCATACAATTGAAAAGTCGGCCAACCTGTTAACAGACGAGACGCTCAAGCAGGCCCGCCACGCTTCTCAAGAAATGAAAGATCGCTTGCAGGCTGCCGTCGAAGGACTTAACGCCCGAATGGAGCGGTTTCGTTAAGTGGCATGGCAGTAAGCCGACACTTCTAGTGGCTGGTTCATGCCCAACCAACGAACCAGATGCAGCCTGCCGTGATGTCACCAGGTCGTGAAGTCCCTTCCTTAACTGTCCTCGCTAAGCGACAATTTTTGCTATGGCGAACTACAACGCGATCGGGTTCGACTGCAATACGAAGAGGGTTCAGCGACGAAAAGGTAACGCCGCGTGAAGGATTCGAAAGTTGATCCCATCACAAGACCAGTTGCCGCAATTTCGTCAACAACGGTGCAAGGGGCTTCGTCCATGGATGTCAGTGGCGGAATGACGGAACCGATCCCCGCAGATCGCCGTCAACCAGATCGTCCCCCGCGCGAAGGGGCTGTTCGGTCGGGGCTGGTTGCCTTGCTATTATTCGTTGTTGCTCTGTTCATGCTCAAGTCGGCAGGCATCTGGCCGTTTTCTTACACGGGCCCCGTAGGTGAACCTCGGGCAGTGACCCCTCGCGGCGATTTGGCCGCTGACGAAAAGTCGACCATCGAAGTCTTCCGCAATGTCTCCCCCAGCGTTGTTCATATCACCAGCATCGCCAAGCGCACCTCGCGCTTCAACTTGAACCCGGTTGAGATCGAGCAGGGAACAGGGACCGGCTTCATCTGGGATCAGGCTGGCCATGTTGTCACGAACTATCACGTAGTTCAGAACGCAAACCTGGCCAAGGTGACCTTGGCTGATAACTCGGTCTGGGAAGCTCGACTCATCGGATACTTTCCCGATAAAGACTTGGCTGTCTTGCGCATTCAGGCCAACGCTACCAGTTTGAGGCCCATTCCCATCGGCGAATCGTCCGATCTGCAGGTGGGGCAAAAAGTGTTTGCGATCGGCAACCCCTTCGGCCTCGATCAAACTCTCACCACCGGCGTCATTAGTGGCCTCGGGCGTGAAATCGAAGCCGCATCGGGCCGGGTGATTGAAGGGGTCATTCAAACCGACGCCGCGATCAACCCGGGCAATTCGGGCGGGCCGCTCCTCGATAGCGCCGGTCGACTGATTGGAGTCAACACGGCAATCTACAGTCCATCGGGTGCCTATGCGGGAATCGGGTTTGCAATTCCCGTCGACGCGGTGAATAACTACGTCCCTCAACTCATCGAATACGGGAAAGTCGAGCGGCCCGGCATGGGGGTCGTTCTGGTTGATGATTCGATCGCGCGGCGTTTAGGGGTGAAGCGTGGCGCCCTCGTGCGCGATGTCGTTCCTGGCAGCCCCGCCGCCCTCGTGGGGATTAAGCGGACCGATCAAGACGCTGAAGGCAACATCTTTCTGGGTGACATCATCCTGCAAATTGACGATCGTCCGATTGTGACAACGAAAGATATCTTTCGTGTGTTGTCGAATCACCAGGTTGGCGAAACCGTCAAACTGGTCATCCTGAGAGACGCTAAACAAACGCTCGAACTGCCGGTCGTCCTGCAGGCAATTGCACCGCCACCTAAGTAGCGGTGGTTGCAAGAGTTAGCCGAAATGGTTTCAATAGCCCTTTGGATCGGCCAGTTTCCCATCTTTCGCCTGATAATCAGCTACTCGAAGAACAAGTCGGGCTTATTCAAGGCGATGCTGGTTTTACGACAAATCTCGCTGCTTTCGAGGTTTTCTTCGACAAGTAGCAGGCCCGTCACTCAGAGTTTCGGGAATGGGCCGAGCCGTTGATTTGCATTCTTAATACCAATAGAACTTGAACTAACAGCTTTTCGAAAGTGGCTGGGCCGCGTTGTTGTTCGTGGTTTCATCCAGGGGGTCAGGTCGATGGCAGCCGAGCAGTTGGTAAAGATCAGCCGCGTAGAAAATGTGACTGTGCTGGCGATCGGCCCCGACTTTCCGGCGTTGCACGATACAGCCCTGGAAACCGCTGGAGCAGACCTGTTAGCTGCCACCCAGGAAGCTGATCCCGCCTGGATCGTCCTCGATTTAACCAATATCGAGTTCTTCGGCTCATCGTTCATCGAAATCCTGTTTCGGATGTGGAACAGGGTTCAAATGGCGGGGGATGGCAAGTTTGCCATTTGCGGCCTCAGCAGTTACTGCAAAGAGGTCCTCACCATCACGCACCTCGACAAGCTATGGACAATCGTTCCAACACAGGAAGAAGCGATCAATCATTTGCTGGGACGATAATGGGGGGACGGCGGCCCCGGTGCTGAAACGCTTACCCCACCAGTGCTTCGTCAAGGCATCTTTTTGTGTGCCACTGACCTTGCCAGTATTGTGCGAACTGGATCCCCGCATTGGCTCAGGTTAGCAGAGCGAATAACACCCAGACCAAATACCCACGCATAACACCATACTCTGGAAGTATCATCAATTCGTTGAAACGCGAAGGTCGCTGCTGCTTGAAACCCGACGGAGCCTGGAGCCTGTTTCAAGACCCGATTGGCGGCAGGTTTCCCGCGGCGAATCATGGTCCCGATTTTTCGGCCAGAGGGTTCTAAAACCACTTCTAGAAGCGACTAAAACCGTCGCGGTCGTGGGGACTATCACCAACCGGAAAGAGTTGGTGAATGGTGTATTCACCAGTCTCTTCGTTATCGACTCTCACCATCACCCAACCGTTATCGACATCCAACACTGTAATCAAGTTTGCTCCGGCACGCAAAGATTCTCCGGGGAGGAGGTCGACTTCGGTGTAGGAGACCATGGTCATTCCGCTACTGTGACTCGCTTCGTGCCCGACGCGTCATGCGTGCGTGCAGAATATAACCCGCCAGTTTGCGAACTGCAAACGGCGCAAATGGTCAGTAGTCGATTCAGATCTGTTTGACCAAGCTCCTCTTGACTCAATGCTGCGAGATGTTCTCTTCCGCAGTATCGCAGTCCAAATGATCAAGCGGAAATTGCCCTAGTGGCAGCAAAAACACATTATTCTCAGGCAGATTCATTGCTTGTCAACGATAACACATGCACCGTTCAGAAGCAGGTCCCGACAAATTGGTCTATTGATCTCGATGCGCTACCCAGCCGATGCGGGTTCCAGTGGCGGATCTACCTCTAGCAGTAGCTCTCTGCGCACTCGCTTCAGCAGGTCGGGATCGACAATCTTCTTGCCCGCACGATCGGTGATATAAAACACGTCGACTACCTGATCGAGGTGGGTCGAAATCTTCGCCAGCACAACCGAAATCTGGCTTTGAAACAAGATTCGCGATAGCGCATACAATAGCCCCGGCCGGTCATCGGCAAAGATATCCAGTACCGTGCAGCGGTCGGAAGACTCCTGATCGATCACCACCCGCGATGGCAGCCGATTCGTCACAATCACTGGCGAAGACCGCTTTCGCGGCACAAATCGGGTGGGGGCCGCCAGCATTTGCTCAACCGATAACTCGCCAGCCAGCACCTTTTTGATCGCTTCGCACACTTCATCCAGACGAAACCGCGGGACCGCTCCCTCATGGTCGCCATCCAGCACCCGAAAGCTATCAATGATGATGCCATCGCCGGTGGTGCAAATCTGAGCCGACAAAATCTCCATCCGTTTGGCTGTCAGCGCCCCGGCAATCTTGTGAAAGCAGCCTGGTGCAATCTGTTCTGACGTTAAGATGCGGTATTCGACCGAGTTGGTTTCTCCATCGAACATTGCTTCGACAAAAATGTCGTTAGGTTGCCTCGTCAAAATGACCCGTGTATCGACCGCAATTCGCTCAGCAGCCGTGGCCAACAGGTAATGTGGCGGGAGCGTCTTCAGAATCCGCGAAATAGGCGAAGCCTCTTCGTTCGGCTCATTGAGCACTGCAAACGGAGTCGCCAGTTCCATTACTTTCTCGCGAATGGTAGCGACCCGCTCGATCTCTGCATGATGCTCGACTTTACCAGTCAGGGCCAGCATCGTGTTCTCAAAGAAACTGCTTAACAGTTCCCCCTTCCATTCGTTCCAGACACCAGGGCCAACAGCACTAATATCGGCAGCAGTTAATGTGAACAGCATCCGCAGCGCCTCCGCGCTACCCACGTCGTGAGCAAACCTGTGGAGCACATCCGGGTCAGAGACATCGCGACGAAAGGCCAAATGAGCCATGTTCAAGTGTTTGTAAACCAGAAACACCAGAAGTTCTCGATCATGCTCGTTCAGGTTGTAAAGCGTGGCAACATCGTCGGCCAATCGCTTTCCCACGTCAGAATGGTCTTCTTCGTAACCTTTCCCGGCATCATGTAATAATAGCGCCAGGTGCAGCAAGCTCTTCTGCCGAATCGCTCGGTAAGCATGCCCCAGCGTTCCAGGGTGATTGTTAAACTCTTCAATCGCTTCAATCGTGCGTAGCGTATGCTCATCGACCGTATACGAATGGTACTGATTGAATTGCAGCAGGCAGCGAATGTGTCGGAACTGCGGCAGTAATAGCTCCAGCACTCCCACCCGATACATGGTTCGCAATGTCTGACCCAATCGCCCCGGACGATTCAAGATATCCAGAAACAGCTCGATCGAACGGGCATCAACGGCTGGCGGATTGTCTTTCAGCCGCTGCTTCACTTGCTCGCATAAGTCGGCTGCCACATTCACGCGGTATGCGGCCGCAGCAGAAAACAACTGCAGGATTCCGGGCAAAGTGCTTAATGCACCAGTCCTGAAGCGGGGGGCGATATCAATCTCATCCGTTCCCAGTCGATAAATGCGATCGATTCGGTTGGTGGTCAGAAACTGCTTAAGGCGATAAGACCACGTTTGGATGCGACTTTGTGACGAAAGCCGTTGGGCCAAGTCGGCAATCACGGTTGAATGCTGAAAGTATTCCTGCATGAAGCGTTCAACCGGCAGTTGCCCGCTTGTCTTCTCGATTTGCCGCGTATCGGCAATACGCACCTGATCTTCGCGCGACAACGTATCCTGAGGTTTACCTGCCTGAAAGTGGAGGTCGATTCTAACCCCCAGCAGAAACTCATACGCAGCCAGCAGCTTCCGAGATTCTTCCTTACTGATGACCCCTTGCAATCGCAACAGGTCAATCTCTCCTGTTCCATGTTCGGCAAAACCAATCCAGCGAATCAAGTGATAGTCGCGCAGCCCTCCTTGCGACCGCTTAACGTCTGGTTCTAATTCTTGTACCGTTGCGCCATGGGTGACCCGTTCCTTCTGGCGAGCCTCGACGCACATCGCCACAAAGTCGCGGCGCCGTCCCCCTGACAGCCGCTGCATAAATCGGGCCTGTAGGTCTTGGGCCAGCGATTCCGACCCCCATAGCAGCCGCGATTCCAACAGTGAGGTGGCAAACTGAGGCTCTTGCTTCGCGAACGACAGACTATCACCAACCGTCCGAACGCTGTGTCCTAGTTTCAGCCCCGCATCCCAGTAATGCCGCACGACAATTGACGAGAACCGCTGGAACGATCGTTCAATTTTTGACGAATAAACAAACAACAAGTCAGCGTCAGAGTAGGGTGCCAGGTCTCCCCGTCCCGTTCCACCGATGGCCAGCAGGGCACTGTTCCGCTCGATCTCTTGTTGTTCTTCAGGTGACAGGAAGGCCAACTCGTCGACGAACAGCTCGACCACCAGTTGATTGACCAGTTCCGAAATTGAGCCGGCAATCTGCATCCCGGTTGCCCCACCCCGAAAGCGGGCCAGCAATTGCTGCCTCCCCGATTCAAGCCGACGGCGACAGTCGATGACCTTCTGCCGTAGCAGGTCGTTAGTGCGGACGGTGGATGACACGCGAAGCGTTTTCTATGAGCGAGGAAAAAACGAGCGGTGAAAAACTGCGGTGCCAACCGCCACAAATCTCATCGAAGGGTAGGGCGTAGCCCAGTCGAGGCTTCGCCCAATCTGCACCAGGTTCGCAGTAACGGGTCGGCTCTCAGACCAGCTACCAGAAGATAATCGAGGCACCCGTTGTTGAAAACAGTCTTACTCATCTGGTTGGCAATTGGCCCCAACAACTCCAGCCAAATTGAGACAAGTTCCTCGCGGGCCATCCGTAACTCGCCGCCGTAAAGGGCCGCCACCATAAATAGTGTAGCCTGCAAACAACACTCCCCAGACGGGTCACCCTGAAAAAACAGAACGCCCGATGCCTGCTCTGGCAACAAACCGGCATGCGCAGCGGTTGATTACCAAAGCAGCCATCGGGCGTTTCTGAATTCCGGCTTGGTCCGCCAACGGGTTGCAGGCGAACTTGCATGCAACCCGGGCCAACCAATTTTGCCATGCAAAAGCGGGTCTCAGTTCGGTTTGGCTTCTAGCCGTCTTCGTCGTGGCAGTCAAACCCTGGTCGAGACGCGACATTTAACCGCAACGCGGTCTAGATCGCTTCGGAACCGGTCTCGCCGGTTCGAATCCGAACGACTTCCGCGAGGGCGGTCACGAAGATCTTGCCGTCACCAATTTGGCCGGTGCGGGCCACGGTAGTGATGGTTTCAATGGCCTTGGCTGCTTCCGCGTCCGGGACCACCACTTCCAGCTTGACCTTCGGCAGAAAATCGACGGTGTATTCAGCACCGCGATACGTCTCCTTGTGGCCGCGCTGTCGACCGAACCCGCGAACTTCGGTGACCGTCATCCCGGTGATTCCCGCCTGGGTGAGGGCGTTCTTGACATCTTCCAACTTGTAGTGCCGCAGGACTGCTTCAATCTTCTTCATGATCATCGCTTTCGTAACGAAAAATGACTTGTCTATCCAGCAGTCTCAAACCGCGAGCGTTCGGCCAGAGTGCTTATTACCAAATTCTTTTGTAAACGGTTTCCGCACAAGTCGGCAACCGATAACACCTATTTCGAGAGGGCTCTTTCGACTGGTTACAGCGCTTCGTCGCCACTTTCGCCGGTTCGAATTCGAACCATTTCTTCCAGGTCAGTAACGAAAATCTTCCCGTCCCCGATCTGGCCCGTTCGAGCTGTCCGAATGATCGTATCGATGACCAGTTTGGCTTGGTGATCGCCAACGACCACTTCCATCTTGGCCTTGGGCAAAAAGTCGACCGAGTACTCTGCACCCCGGTAATGTTCTTTATGACCCTTTTGACGCCCAAACCCGCGGACTTCCGACACCGTCATGCCGGTCACACCCGCTTCGGTCAAAGCATCTTTGACTTCTTCCAGCTTAAAGTGCCGAATGATCGCTTCGACTTTTTTCATGATGGACCCTTTCAATTCAAACAGACCAGACAACTTGAACCTGACTTTGCTCAGCTTCGATACGTTTGGGCGGAAACACGTTAGAGACTGTTTCAAAACCCAGTTAGTGGCAGGTTTCGCTCGGCAAATCACCGTCCCGAGTCTTCCGCCAGAGGGTTTTGAAACCACTTCTAGAGTGCGCTAGCGCCACTCTCTCCGGTTCGAACCCGGACAACCTCTTCAATCTTCGAGACCATGATTCGGCCGTCACCAACCTGACCCGTGCGAGCTGCTTTGGCAATCACGCCAACTGCCGCATCACACTCGTGATCATCAACCAGCACTTCGACTTTCACGCGAGGCAAGAAATCGACCGCATACTCGGCCCCTCGGTAAACCTCGGGCGATGCGTGTTGACCACCATACCCCCGCGTCTCGGCAACAGTCATTCCCTGAATCCCTGCCCCCATCAAGGCCTCTTTCACAGCATCGAGCTTATGGTGCCTGATGATGGCTTCAATCTTCTTCATGATGGTTGCCAGATGTACGCGAGCAAGACTAACTTCGATTAGTCCTGTCGACGCGAGTTTTGGTTGTTGAAGGTCTTGCCGAGATTGGCAATTGATGAACTTGACTGATGAGAGCCACATAGTGGGAATAGCGTGCCAATTTGTAGGAATTGTAGTCTGTTCGATCTTTGCGATCGCTCTAAAGTGATACCCGAATTCGTTTTGCGATTTTCTCAGAAGAGCCTTGGCATGGCTTGCCTCATGTTGGCCACGACGTCCGGGTTTCGGCCCGCGCGTCACCGACCACACGGGAACATGGCTGCCCAGCAGCCGCAGACCCCAAAAACCGCTTGAAATCAGGCCATTTCCGCTCTGTCACACTTTTGTGACACCTGTTTCACGCTTCTAAGGCGCGCCGGCATCTGGTAAGCGGCATAACCTCCGTTTTCATCGCCGCAACAAAGTTTGGCCCAGATGAATCACCGTTCCATGCATGTTGCCACGCGGCTTGAGGGATTCACCTGAGGTCATTCGCTTAGAAACTGCCCCATAAGCAATGCGCTGTTTGAGCGCCGCGATGTCGAAGAACTCAGCCTTCCTGCCGAGCCGACAATGCCAATGATCGGGTAATCTGCGAGTTGAATACGCACTTCCATGCAAGAGCATCATGAGCGATTGGCAGCGTTCTCAGCCTTGTTACTCACCTGTATTCGAATACCCAGTAAACCAAAGCGGCCCACTACCTGAACTCAGCCCCGTCAAGCTGATGGTTCTTCAACAATCGATAGAGCGTCCCGCGCGGCAGCCTCGCCTCATCAGCTGCCAGCTTCACGTTCCCCTTATGCCGCATCAGTAATTGGCGCAAATAGTCGACCTCAAATCGCCGCAGGCATTCGTCGCGAGCTGCAAAAAATCCCCCTTCAGTCGCAGGTCCCGCCGCACCAGAACCATTGGCCAGGTTCGCCCGAGAAACCACCTCATCGGGTAAGTCGTCGAGCGTAATCAGCGAGTTATGCGTCAGGGCAATCCCCCGCCGCATCACGTTTTGCAGTTCCCGCACATTCCCCGGCCAGGGGTAGTGGGCCAGCACGTTGTAAGCCTCGGGGGTAATTCCCACGACCTGCTTCCCTAACTCGCGGCTATAGCGCTGGGCAAAGTGCTCCACCAACAGGCCCAGGTCATCTCCTCGCAGTCGTAGCGGCGGAAGGTCGACCCGTACGACGTTAATCCGGTAGTACAGGTCTTCCCGAAACCGCTTCTCACGAATGAGCTCCATCAGATCGCGCGACGTAGCTGCCACAATCCGCACATCGACCGAAATCTGATCGCGACCACCTACCCTGCGAATGGTTCGTTCCTGTAGCGCCCGCAGCAGCTTGGCCTGCAGCATCAGCGTTAGCTCGCCCACTTCATCCATGAAGAAAGTGCCGCCGTGAGCATGCTCTAATAGTCCAATCCGCCGCTGGTCTGCCCCGGTAAACGCCCCCCGCTCGTGACCAAAAAACTCGCTCTCCAGCAAGTTTTCCGGGATCGCTCCACAGTCGACTGCAACGAACGGATGATCTGCTCGACTGCTGCTTAAGTGAAGCGATCTGGCAACTAGCTCTTTCCCAGTCCCGGTTTCCCCGCAAATCAGCACGTCCACGTTCGTCATTGCGACTTGCTGAATCGTCCCAAAGACGCGCTGCATCGCCGCACTGCCACCGACAAAATCAATCGGCGGCGGCTGAGCAGCCTTGGGGTTTTCACCAGTCACATCTCATCCTCCGACAGTGCCAGGGCGGTTATCCCGAATGTCGTACTTTCGAGAAAGTTCCGTAGTTTTCTCGCTCATCCAGTTGGTACGCGAAGCACGAACCAAATTCATTTGGCAATCAGCTCGCAAGGCTGCTTCAAAATTTTGCAACGCCCAAGTATGACCGACATCGCAGCCCATTGAACCCGCTTGCAAAGCCGCGACACATCGCCCGCCCGCGGATAACCATCAATGACTTGAAGCAGCATTCGTGCCAGCCCCTTCGCAGCTCCTTACAAAAAGATATAGCCCTCTTCGCCATGCTCGGCGATGTCCAAGCCTTGCAGCTCAGACGATTGATTGACTCGCAACCCAATGACGGCATCGGTCAGCTTCAACAGCACAATCGTTCCGACAACAGCTAGAGCAATTGCTGCCAAGGCTGCTCCTGCCTGGTAGCCAACCTGAATCGGATTGCCATCCACCAGGCCCACCGCAAGCTCCGCCCCGGTTAAGCTCCGCGTGGCATAGACCCCGGTCAAAATCGCTCCCAACAGTCCACCCACACCATGCACGCCAAAGGCATCGAGGGTGTCATCGTACTTGAAGGTGTTCTTCACGGTCGTACAAAAGAAGAAGCAGACGAGGCCCGCAGCCACTCCCAGAATGATTCCCGCCATGGGCGAGCAAGTTCCGCACGCAGGCGTCACACACACCAGCCCTGCAACAGCTCCCGAACAGGCACCCAAAATGCTTGGCTTGCCACGCTTGGCCCATTCGACCCCTGCCCACGTGACAACTCCTGCCGCTGCAGCCATGTGCGTTGCCAAAAAAGCGTTTGCAGCCGCATGACCTGCGGTCAAAGCACTCCCCGCGTTAAAACCAAACCAGCCAACCCACAGCATGGCCGAGCCAATAAATGTAAACGTCAAGTTGTGTGGCGGCATTGGCTCCTGGCCATATCCAAGTCGCTTACCCAGCATGATCGCGCACACCAAGGCCGAGAATCCGCTGGTAATATGAACCACCGTCCCACCCGCAAAATCGTAGGCCTTAAAGACTGGAGTCTTGTTGAACTCGCTGAACCAGCCATAGTCCGACCACACCCAGTGTGCCACCGGGCAGTAGATCAGCGTCCCCCACAAAATCGAGAAGACAACCATCGCCCCAAACCGCATCCGCTCAGCAAATCCGCCACAAATCAGGGCAGGGGTGATAATGAAGAACATCATCTGAAACAGAAAATGAACCGTTTTGGGAAGTGTCCCTTGAACAGGAATCTGATGCCCCGCCTTGGTGATCGTGGGCACAATTCCGTTGAACAACAAGTAATCCCCGCCACCGACGAATCCACCCGAACCCGGCATATCGGTCGAAAAGACCAGGCTGTACCCGTAAACAGCCCAAATCAGTGACATAATCCCCATCAGGAAAATGCACTGCATCATCACCCCCAGCACGTTCTTCTTGCGAACCAGCCCGCCATAAAACAGGGCCAGTCCAGGCGCGGTCATCATCAGCACCAACGCCGAGCAAATCAAAACCCACGCTGTATCAGCCCCGTTGTAAGCTGGAGCCGCCGTCGCTGCAGCAACCGGAACCTCTGACGCCACGGCTCCTTCCTCAGCAACACCCAAGCTTGGAAAGCCAAGTGCCCCTGCGAAAAACATCACCCCCGCGAACATCACTTGTCGCAGTCGGTTTTGCACCAGCAGACGAGGGAGCGAAAACGAAATGACTGGCAAGGAGAAGCAATTCCTTGTTTTCATGCTTAGCTTTACAACCAGATAAAAATGGTGATGAGGGCCGCCGCAAGCCACCCCGATGGCAGCCGGGCATTAGGGGGAAGGTGAACCAAACGTAAACCCTGGTTGTTCCTGTTACAGGTGCAACCGATTTCTGATGAGGCTCGCCCCATCAGAGGGGCTTCGAACAATAGAAAAGCAGCTCGACCGAAAATAGCTGTACCACTCAGTTCCCCTGGGCCAGCCGAACTTGCCAAAACAACCGGCAGCCCAGCCTCCCCCCAATTTGGTCCTCAGATACCGACATCCAGCCCAAAAAGACCAGAATTGCTGGGATTTGCCAGGCCCGTGTAGTACAGTCAGGCCCAGTATCTTGCGAAGTTCCAATAAGGCCGTCAACGTCCACGAGTTGTGATCTGCCCGATTGAAACTTCGTGGCCGACTGTGATCTGATTTTGCTCCTCGCCTTGGCTTTCGGCTATCCAAGTCTATCTCGCCAGGCCCTGTTAGCCTGGTCTTACTCATTCGATTCAATCCACTTTCTTGACGTCAGGTGCTCGCTTGCTGGGGACGTTGTTCTGCTTTGGTAGCCTGGGTCTCTTGGTGGGGATCGTCGCGGCTATCTGGGGGCGAAGTCTAACCATTACTGAGCGGGCGGCCCTCCAGCAGCCCCCCCAGCCCTTTTCCATCATCACCCACGCCCTTGTTCCGGTTATCGGCTGCGGCCTGCTCGGTGCGGGACTGGCCTACACAGTCTTCGTTCTCGGCGGACAGCAATCCCCGGAAGTCCAACCCTCTGCCTTGGGGCAGTCACTCCGACTAGCCTATCACTTGCTCCTCATTGGCTTCATTGTCACCGCCATCATTGTCGATCTCGATTGCTATCTCATTCCCGATTCGATCACGGTCACCGGCACCGTTTTGGGCATCCTCCTTGCGCTCGCCTGGCCCGAACTCCAACTTGTCCACCTGTGGGTCGACTGGAACGAGCAGATCCCCGACTTGCGCGGCCCATACATCCCTGCCTGGCTCGATCAGTACCGAACTCTTCATGCCCTATCGTGGACCCTCACCGGCGCACTGGTCGGGGCAGGTCTCACCTGGATCGTCCGCTTCATCAGTCAGCTCTGCCTGGGGACCGAAGCGATGGGCTTTGGCGATGTCACCCTGATGGCGATGATTGGCAGCTTCATTGGCTGGCAACCCGTTGTTTGTGCGTTTGCCATCGCCCCTCTGACCGGTCTCGTGCAAGCGGCTCTCTTGAAGATCGCCTTCGGCCGGGCGATTGTCCCCTATGGCCCTTGTCTGGGCATCGCCGCCATCATTGTGTTATTCTGTTGGCATGTACTATGGCAATCCACCCGAACCGTCTTCGGCGATCCGATCAGCCTCCTTCTGCTAACCAGCATTGCTCTCACCAGTCTTGTTGTTTTACTCTTCCTCGTCCGCCTCTACCGCTCCATCCCCGGAAAATCGAGCTAACTCTGTAGATCTTCCACGTTCAACCACAACGCCCAACAGGGCGATCGCCACCAAGACCAAGACTCTCCACCGCGAAGTCGCTAAGGACACAAAGAAAAGTCTTCCCCTTTGCGATCTTTGCGTCTTCGCGGTAAATCAAAAATTTTAAGCTTAGTTGGGTGCGGCTCGACGCACCGATGGCATTCTCCCCCATCCACGACCCAATCGCTCCAACTCGCCAACCCCGTCAATCCAAACCCCTAAACCCTCAATCAACAAAGGTCCCTGCATGCCACGCTTCATCTTCGCCCTCGCCCTCGCGGTACTAACCGCCGCCCCGCTGCTCGCCGCCGATCTCCCCAAGCCGGTTCGCATGGGCTGCGGTATCATGACGTTCGATACGGTCCCCGGCTGGGGCTTCGGCCCTGATGGCAAAACTCAAATCGGTCCTACCCACGGCGGCGTCGTGGTCGACAAACAGGGGAATGTCTACACCAGTGCCGACATGGGCATCTTCGTCTTCTCACCTGATGGCAAGCTCATCCGCCGGTTTCTGGGTGACGAATACTCGCGCATGCACGATATCGAAATCCGCCAGGAAGCCGACGGCGAGTACATCTACGGTGCACGCAACGCCAATGCAGAAGGGGTCAAGTTCAACGCCGAAACCGGTGCCATCGTCCTGAAGCTCCCATTCCCTAAAGAAAGCGGCCTTGGCCTCACGCAGTTCAATCCCACTGCAATCACTGTGGCCCCTAACGGAGACATCTTTCTCTCCGATGGCTATGCCAGCAACCACATCTTCAAGTTCAACGCCCAGGGCAAGTACCTCATGCATTTTGGCATTAAGGGGAATGGCCTCAAGGAATTCAACACGGCCCACGGCATGACGCTCGATACCCGTTACGATCCACCCCGCCTCTTAATCTGTGACCGCAACCACGAACCTAAAGGCCGCTTGCTGCATTACACCCTTGAAGGCGAGTACATCGACGAAGTGGTCACCGGCTTAGGCATGCCCACCTCGGCCGCGGTGCAGGGGGACTATGTCTCCGTCCCCGACCTCCACGGCCGGGTTGTCATCCTCGATAAATCCAACACCATCATGGCCGTGTTAGGCCACAACGCCGACCCTGCCGCCCGGGCCAATTACGGCATTCCACAGGAACAATGGAAGGAAGGCATCTTCAGCGGCACTCACGGCTCTTACTGGGACGCCGACGGCAACCTGTACATCCAAGACTGGAACGTTTCCGGCCGCTTAATGAAACTCGCCCGCGTCAAGTAACCCACTATTTGGGCGCTAACCAGCGTACCTCCCGGATGTTTCGATCTCATCACGTAGGGTGCGGCTTGCCGCACCAGGGACGCTAACGAACCCATTCTTGCCGCAGTCTCCCAAGACAAGCATCACGCTAAACTCCATCGACCAATCACCCCGAAAGCGAAGACCGTCAACCGCCAAGACGCGAAGGCCGCGAAGAGAAAGACTTCCCCTTTGCGATCTTTGCGTCCTTCGCGTTAATTCAAGTCTTTTACGCTATCTCAAACTGCGTCCACATCATCGAACGGGCAACACCCGCAGCAGCAGGCCTCCCCACACCCAACGACCCGCAGACAACTACAAACCAAGCCAGCATCACTTCGACTCGTTCAAAACCTGGAAGAGAACCACTAATCATCTAACGGCGTCGGTCTTGGATGATTCGTCAATTGCCCCTTTCGCTGATGAATCAGCAAGGTCAAGGATGATTTCCTGCTGGTCTGAAGTCACCATAAACTTGCCTCCCACCGGCCGAGCATTGGAACCCCGCCCAACTCCGCCGAATCTCAGTTCGTAGCGATAGGCTGTCTTGTCAAGAAAAACCCACGGATCATCTAGGGAAAGCTTGGAAGAAGATTGAACTCCTCCCTGGATGTCATTCGCTGAGTATCCAGTAATGTTACCAGCGCGATCGATTAACAAACTGACGCTGCCATAATTCATCGTTTTGTACAGCCACGCTCTGCCATCAATGGTGATGCTCGGTTGCTCCAATTGCTGTAGTCGTACTTCCCCAAAATCCCACGGAACATCATCCGGAAATCTCGGTGCAGGGCTGCACTTAAACTTCACCGCGGCCTGATCTAGCCGATTGTTTGTTGCACTTGGGGTGACGATGGTTATCTCCTCGTTTCTTGGCTCGCCGGCAAAAATGGGGATTGACAATACGTGCATCAAACCATGGCTCGTAGTCACCGTCACCTTGAACCGTCCGGAACCCATAAAGACAGCCGTTCGAAGCTGATGACAAAGTGCGTTCGAATATCCGTTGATATGTCGGACAGAATCGGCATGCATAAAGGCTGCGCGACTATCTTTACTCTCGACACTGACGACTGAAGTCGTGTCTGGCACTGTTTGAGTGATCTGGCCATCTGAGTTACGCTCGGAATGCACCAGCTTAAACCTGATAACCGACATCCCATCGGGCCGAGGATCGGGAATAGCCGCTCGGGCAAATATCGAACGACGGACCGCCACCCATAGAAGGTCCCGTTAACGACATTCCCAGTCCCCCGGGTGCCATGGCTAATGGATCGGGCGTCGGCCCCATGGGCATCCCCGACATCCCCCCCGCCGGGCCACCGATTCCCGCAGCACCCGGACCTCCCCCTCCACCCATCCCCGCAGGTATATCATCAGAAAAACCACCACCACCACCACCGCCCGCAGGCATATCACCCGCAACAGCACCACCACCCGCAGGCAGCCCCGTCATCTCCAGCCGCTCAAGCAGCGTTGACAGCTTGTTCAACTGCGCCTGCTGCGTCTGTACGTTCGCCTGCAGGCTATGCAACTGCAGCACCCGTTCACTCATCTGCGTCACCGACGACTGCAGCGAGTAGCAAACCACCATCGCCCCCACGCACGCAGCCAGGGTAACGCACAAATTGAGTCCCAGCGCCAGTTTTTGCAGCATGAGTTTTCTTCCAATCGCTTGAAACCACAGCGTCCGGGCCACCTTCGCCGGATCACCAAATCGCTTGATGACGCGCTGCCACACCTCAGCCTGCGTCAATCGATCCCCACCCGCCTTCAACTGTTCCTTGATCACCAGACATTGCAAGTGATCAGCCAGCTCGTCGACGATATCACTCCGCAACTCCGGCGGCTCATCATCCGATGGAGGGGGCAACTGCGACTGCAAATCGATCGGTACCGTCATCGCCTCCCCTTCATCTCTCTGCGTTGCTCTTGATAACCACCTCCGGCAGCCTCGCCTCCACTACCGTTGGCCACCCGCCAAAAAAGAATGCTTTCCACCGCGAAGGACGCAAAGAAAAGTCTTCTCCTTTGCGATCTTCGCGTCCTTCGCGGTAGATCAAGTTTTTCATGACCAACCTCCGGTAGTCGCCTGCGTCATCAAATGGGCCAAACCATGCAGCTGGCGTCCTCCACCCAACGACATGCAGACAACTACAACCCGCCAGCAGTCACGTCGACTCATCGATGACGAGGAATTCATTTTCCGTCACTTAACGACTTCTGACTCCGATGGTCCGTTGCTCGCCGCTTTGGCCGATGTTTCAGCAAGGTCAAGGATGATTTCCTGCTGGTCGGAAGTCACCGTAAACAATCCTTGTGAAGCATAGCCTTTGGGCGGGTTTAGACTTGATCCGCCATGCGACGCATGAAAGACAAACTTGGCTCTCTCCAGAAAAATCCAGGGATCATCTTTCGAAATCTTGGAGGCGGTAGCTATCCCCCCGATGTTCATCATGGGAAACACACTGACCACGTTTCCTGATTGGTCTACTGTTAGCGATAAACCTGCGTCGTTGGTTTTGACACTATAGAGATCCCGTTCTTTGCTCCAGACCCGACCATCAATTTCAATGCTTGGTGTCTCGATACTGGAGATATTCACATGGATGAATTTCGGTTCAAGTTCATCAGGTAGCTCGGGCAAATTAATGCATTTGAAGCGAACGGCCGCTGGTTCCAGTGCGGCGAGATCGGGACGTGGGGTTGTCCACGTTAACTCATGGTCTTTTGTCTCTCCTGGCAGAATCGAAAGTGACGTTGTGTGTTTAAATCCCTGCTCAGTCGTAACTGTCACGTTGTATCGCCCAGCCCCCTCAATCAGAGCGATTCGTAACTTCGTTGCCGGGACTTCCATGAAGGCTCCATCGTCGTGCCATGCGGGGGCGTTCATCCGAACTCTTCCGCCATTCAGGGGAGTAACCGTCACAACAGATGTTGTATCTTCGTCCATACTGCGAAAAGGAACGCCGAATCCCGTACGCGAGTGTTGTAGTTTAAACTTAATGACTGACAAACCCGGTGGCCGTGGATTTGGAATCGCAAAGCTCTTTAGCATTACAGTTACTGGAGTCAGCTCATCTCGATAACCGAACCTCGGGTCAATAACCACCCGATATCGTTCTGGAGTGAAATCGGTTACAGGCGGACCAGCTAACTCCGTCTGAGAACCAGTTGAAAGCCAGCGTGGTTTCCAATTGTCGCTGTCAACTACTCGAGGTTGAGCGGCACTTGCACCTGATGGAGCAGTCTCGCTGAGCTTGTTGGCAGAGATCCCATTCGCTTCCAGCCGCTCCAGCAGCGCTGAAAGCTGCAACACCCGGTCACTCATCAGTGTCACCGAGTTTTGTAGCGAGTAAAAGACAACGATCCCCCCCACGCATGCCACAAGGGTGAAGCACAAGTTCAGTCCCAGTGCCAATTTCTGCAGCATGAGTCGTCTTCCTATCGCTTGAAACCACAGAGTCCTCGCGATTTTGGCCGGATTGCCAAACCGCTCAATCACTCGCTGCCAAACTTCCGCTTGCGTCAACCCATCGCCCCCCGCCTTCAACTGTTCCTTAATCACCAGACACTGCAAGTGGTCAGCCAACTCGTCGACGATATCACTCCGCAACTCCTGCGGCTCATCATCCGATGGAGGGGGCAACTGCGACTGCAAATCAATCGGTACCGTCATCGCCTCCCCTTCATCTCTCTGCGTTGCTCTTGATAACCACCTCCGGCAGCATCACTCGCCACTAGCTTCGGCGTGTCGCTCAAACACCAAGACGTTCCACCGCCAAGACCGTAAAGAAAAGTTTTCCCCTTTGCGCTCTTTGCGTCCTTCGCGGTAAGCCAAGTCTTTTACAATGCCCCACGGCGCCGCACTTGAACTCAACTCAACGCCCAGGGTGCGGCTTGCTGCACTATTTACGTCGCGCAATCATTTTGTGACTCGATCACGCATCCTCACCCCACCCAAGCCCCATCCCGCTTCACTGTTCCCAGCACACCACCCACTCCCGTCGCAAATGCTTTCCACTCGCTCGTCCGCTCGACGAGCGCCTTCTTGCCCGAAGCCGTCAGCTCGTAATACTTGCGCCTTCGCCCATCCACCTCGACCCACTTTGGCTTCAGGTACTTCGCCCCCTCCATCCGGTGCAGGGCAGGGTAGAGGCTCCCCTCTTTAAGATCGAAGTACCCGTTCGACCTGCTAAAGACCGTCTGCGCGATCTCATAGCCATAACTAGGGCCGCCACTCAGCGTCTCCAAAATCAGGAGGTCGAGCGCCCCCTGCAACAACTGCGAATTCATACATCAGTCTCCTATGCATGGCCTGTCTGGGTATAAGCCTAGTCTGGCGATGTATCCATGTCAAGACACTTCGCCGGCAACAACAGTTCTTCAATTCCCAGGCGAGCCGACTGTGTCAGCGGTCAGGTTCTTAGCATCAGAGGCGAGCAGGCCGCAAAAATCAGCCACGCCATCTCAAGCCCCCGCACCATCACAAGCCTCTGGCGCCATACCGGTCAAACCCGTATTCCAGACGAATCGACCAACCGATCCTAAAGGCTGGCAAGAAGCTCCAGCAGTCCCTTAAACCGATGGCACACAAGAACTGTTTCCTGCCGCGCCGCCAATCATCACCTGGCATCACGTCATGGCAATCGGCCCAACTCAAAACGCTCGCCTCGCTAGTAGCAGATTGGAACGCATCACCTCAATCGTCGTTTCGCCATCCTCGTCGCTCACCCGGCATAGAACCCGCCCCTCGCGCGACGTCTGCTTCACAATCCCTTCGGTCCACACGTTGCCATGATGTACCAGAACCACCTCTCCGTCACTAATCGTCTCGCTATCACTCACCTCGCGGCCTAACACGTGCGCCAGCCCCTTAGTAAGCACCAGCGCACGCGGTCTGGGTTCTTGAGTGGCCTCCGTCGCAAGTGCGCTCAATAGCTGCGGCATCCTGGCTGCCCGCAATTGCACCTTAAACACCACCAGCGGCTCGTCATCAGGAATACCAACTCGCCGAATCTGCACCATCTTATCCCGGTCGATCGCAATCACACGGCACGCCAGCCATTGGTCATCCAGAACTGCGTAATAGACCAGTTGCCCAATTCGCAGCACCGTCTGATCGCCACGAACGGTCCATTTCTCAATAAACGAATTACTGCGGGCACCAAACAGCCGCGGGTCTTCCTGATCGGGGATCGCTTCAGCCCCTTCCTGATCAACTGTTTCCAGGTAAGGACTAATCTGGCTCTTCTCCGGTGACAAGCAGCGCAGGTTAGTCATTCGTTCTTTGGCCGTGTGAAAACCCAGCGAGTCGAAGTACCCGATCGTCACGTCGTTGCCACTATTTGCCACTTGCAATCGACCTGCATACCAGTCTTCGCTTCCACGTCGATGCCAGACCGCATCTCCCGGCTGCAATTTCATCTCGGCTGTCGCTGGGATGGTCTCTGCTTCAATGAAGTCAGATTCAGCCGGGGCCAAACTCCCCAGCGAGGGCTTCGCGATCAGTGACGGCTTCCCAAGTGCTATCTCTCCCGACTGCGGATAACTCTCCAACGGCTGCCCCAGCTTATTGACCCGGAACGGATCGCCGTCGAACCAGTCAATCGGCATCGCCAGCCGCTCGAGTTTCACTTGAAGTTCCGAGTCGGCAGGCTGCCCCAGCACATGCACATTAACCAGGTCTTTTTCAACCCGCGTCACCCGAGCCGACCGCCACGTCTCCCCTTCCTTCACATAGACCGCCCCATGAGGGACAAGCTGCTGCTGTAAGTTCGAAATCGGCATCGCCACACTGCGCAGCCAGTCTTCACTAAGCCCAACAACCGGCGATTCAGCCTTTGGCGAAATCTCCACAGTCAGATGACCAAACCCAAGCGACATCCGTGCAAGCTGATGGTGTTGAGCTCCTATCCGTTTTGCCCTCGCTTTCGCTTTTGCCTCCAACCGTTCAAAATGACGATCCATCGCAGTGGCTAGATTGTCTGCTGGCAATCGCCCACTCTGGTCTCGCGACTGTCCAATCGGCGGCATCATTACACGATCAGTTGCGGGCTGTTGCGCCAGCAACGGCTTTCCATCTGCCAGCCTATTAGGGCCTGATGGCTCCCCGGGTACCTCAAACTTGTTTCCCTGTGGTACACCAAACGCCGGCTGACCTACCGGCTGCGGTATCACCTGCTGCTGCTTCATCCCGCTTATTCGCTTCGCGTCTTCTTGCATTGCATGAAACACATTCAGCGACACCCACAAAAACAGCGATGCAATCGCCAGCAGCTCACACGCCAGGAACGTCGGAATCCGAATCCCGCGAAACATGGTGTAAACGATGTGATAAATCGGTACGACCGCATTGAGCAGCACGTATCCCCAGTGCTCGCGCGAACCGTTGATTAGCGCCCCAATCCAGCCCAGCATCGCCAGGATCATGCCGGTCAGCTTGAGCACTTCTGCCATCAACGGTCGCAATGTGGTGTCGGTCGTTGCTGTCACGAAGCACAGCACCCAGATACCAACCACGATCAGCGACACGACCATCCACCCATACGTCACCGATGGGTCAAACCAGTTCACGCTGTCAGCCGAATGCTCGTGAGCGATCGCAAACGGCAGAGGCGGGGGCTCCGTCGCTGATCGCGAAGCGGTTTTGACTATCCCCTTTCGCTCACTCGTATCTGTCGGCCGCGGTTGCGGGGCAGAGATCTTTTCGCCGCACAACTTACAGCGAAACCGCTTCCCCGCCAGCTCATCCTTCAGCCGATACTCTTCTGCACAGATCGGGCACGAAAACGAAATCGCCATCAATCAGCCCTGAATTCTGAATGCTAAGAGCCTGTCCGAAAACCGGTTGTGCTCGTTCGAAAACCCCGTTTTCTCAGGCATGCGATCCGAGCATCAGAGGTTTTCGGATAAGTTCCAAGTCGCTTCGTGTTAGCAAGCACCCTACTTCTGTAACAGCAAGTTCACACCCTTCTTGTTCGATAGCACCACATCCAGTTTCCCATTCTGATCAACGTCAGCCATTTGAAACTGTGTTCCTACGCCGGTGTTATCCCCAGCCGCAATGTTTCGCTTCGCAAAGACCGGCTTCTTCCCCGCCTCGCGCTTGATCTCAAAATGGTTCATCACCACCGGGTCAAACTCCCCCGGGTCAGGCCCCATATGGGCAAAGAACCGTTTGCCCGTTACCAGCGCCAGTTCTCCGTTACCTTTCAGGTCCACAAGCGCTAAAGAGTGTGTTTGCGAAAACGATTCATCAATCAGGTGATAAACAAACGGCTCGCTGCTCCCCGCTCCCGCATTTTCGAACCACCACACCCCATATCCATGAGCCGAACTCATCACAAAGTCCTGGTCACCATCCAGATCAAGATCGATCACATGAATATTCGAAGCGGTCAGCGGCTCTCCCTTGTTTTGTTTACTTAACGAGAGCGGGTGAAACGCCCATGGTCCGGAATGCGTTGCCGGTCCTTCCCACCATCCATGTGGAATCACCACATCGTTGCGGCCGTCATTGTTCACGTCCCCCACACCCAGGCCGTGGTAATAGCGAAACGTCCCATTCTTGGCCGGGTCCCCCGGTTCACTGATGGCCACAAACTTCCAAGGCTTGGCACATTCGGTCACATCCGGGACTGACAAGTACCCCATTTGTGCCTCGGGCTGCGACCCCAGCACTACCTCAGGAACTCCATCGCCGGTCAAGTCGGTAAACAGGGGCGATTCATTGCAGATACTCGAATGAATCACATGTGGCTTCCAGTGCCCTGCTTCCCCTTTTGGGTTCTCGTACCAATGGAACGGCTCTCCCGGAAAACCAACCAGTATCACATCCTGCCAACCGTCTCGATTAATGTCCCAAGCCCACGCGCAAAAACACTGGCTGTATCCCTTATCGAAGAAGTATTCCCCGACCGGCCGAATCTCGTGTCGTTCCCAATTGGGAGCGGCATACCACACATCCCCTGCGGCGATATCAATTTGCCCATCGTTGTTAAAGTCTGCGGCAGCGACCCCTTCCGCCCGAAACACAGGATCGATTTCCACCCGCTGCCACTCCGCGCGACCCTCATTCATAGAGGCGCACAACAGCCCCACCCCCACGACATTCAACCACGTCCACTTGAAGTGGGCATCGTTAAGAAACGAGATGCATCGCCACGAACTCAAGTTCATTATCACTGCTTTACTGAAAAGAAATGTGGTAAGGGATTTCGAAGGCCGAACAGCCAGAGTGGAGTCCGCAACAGACGAAGCATGATGCCGTCCGCTAGGCCAATAGACTACGCATAAACATCCCCCACTGCCAAGCGAGAGGACCTGTAAAGTGCGACCATCAGCAAACAGGCCTAGACGTCATTCCAGTTAACCCAGCCGGTCCCTTCGTGAACCGCGTCAGCCACCCCCGGATGCAGCAGCTCAAACAAGATCTCAGCCGATTCCACCAGGCGTGGCCCCGGCCGATTAAAGTAAGCGTTGCCGTCGGTGATAAACACTCGCCCGCTTCGCACCGCCCGCAATTCGTGCCAACCCGGCTCTGCTACAAGGGGCGGCATTTCCTTGGCCGCTCGTTCCATGTCGAAGCCGCACGGCATAATCGCAATCACGTCGGGGTCTTTTGCTGCCAGCTCTGCAAATGTCATCCAGGGTGAATGCTTCCCTGCTATGCCAAACAAATTCTCCCCCCCCGCCAGCTCGACCAGCTCCGGGACCCAATTTCCCGCAGCCATGAGCGGGTCAATCCACTCGATACACGCAATCGTCGGCCGCGTCTTTTGTAAGCTCACTTGGCGTTGCAGCTCAGCTAGCCGACCTTGCAGCGCAGCCACCAACTCTTCCCCCCGGTTGGGAACCCCCGTCCGATCCGCCACCCGCTGAATGTCGGTCCATACATCCGCCAAACAGTTCGGCTCACAAGCCACCACATCCGGCTTGGAAGAAATCAGTTCACAAGCAGCCGCTTGGACATCTTTTAGGCTCACCGCGCAAACTTCGCACTGCGTCTGCGTAATCAAGTGCGTTGGCTGCAGCCTCTCTAGTACCGGTGCCAGCACGCGATAAACGCTGGTCGCGTCAGCCAGCACTTGCTTAACCCGTTCATCAATC
>JAIXVG010000624.1 GCA_027483145.1 Planctomyces sp. | reverse complement strand
CTCGCGGCGCCTAACGACTGAATGGGCAAGTCTCCAATCGGAAACTTACTGGATAAGTTCGCCAGCCTTAATCGCGCTATTGGCTACGGCCGGAATAATTGGCATACTTTGCAGGCAGGTCAATTCTCGGCCTGTTTCCCGTCGATACACCCTTTCGTTCCAGATCAGTGAATAGCGTCGTATTAAGTCAACCCCGTTGGGGGTCAACTTTGCGCGAGCCGATCGCGTTCAAGTGCAGCCGCCCGGCCGGCGAGACCCCCAACTTTCAGGAAGAGCGTTCAGGCTTTGCAAAGCTTTGGGCGAATCTTCCTTAAGAACTTATTCAAGTCCCTTGTGATGCTTCGGAACCTCTTCGACGTCGAAGCGGTTTTGAGAAAGCAGAATCGGGTATTCGGAAAAGTTCCAGGCATCACGCATGTAGGCAAGCGCAGCTCTCGGAAGAGGGGACTGCCGTAACTAGCTCCACGGGGCCATCTCGTTTCATCCCGGCTGGAAATTGCCTGCTTCGGATTGCAGCATGAAGTCGTTAGAAGGCGAACTGAACGCTGTCGTCGATAGCGCCTGTGAGCGATTCACAGAAGCGCTTGGCTGGCCCCTTCGTTTCGGCTCCGAGTCTGACTTCACGAACGAACCTCCTAAGTCAGGAGAGCTGATTGCTGAGGTACATGATGGAAAAACCTCGCGCGGGTTTTTGCGTCTTGATCAGCCTGAGTCAACTGCAGCGGCCTGCCATTATGCGGCAGCGTGCCAGCTAAGTCGGGTGCTGGCCGACCTGTGCACGAGGCTGGCCCAGTCGGAACAGGCTCTCACCGATCGTGGGCTGGTAATCGACCAACTGCTGCAGACTGAGTCGCTGGAGACAGCGGCAGCCATTGCCCCTCATCGCACTCTGGCAGCGATCGAGCAGTTTTTGTTTGCGGCCGTTGGGCTGGCAGAAGCCTGGGCGGGAAGCTTTGTCATGCTCGACCCGGTTGGGAATGCGCTCAAGCTCAGGGCGTCGGTGCACCTTCCCGCGAGGGCGGTTCCCCAGTACCACGAGTTGTTGCCCATCGAGCGCGAGCTATTACAACTGGCAGAAGTCTGTGAAATTCGCCAGGAAGATGTGGCGAAGTCGCTGGTGTTGCCAATGGGTGCCAGAAGCGCGCTGGTTGCACCCGTGCGAACTGCTGCTGGGACTGTTGGACTGATCTTCTGCTATGAGCGAAGGCAAACCCCGTTCTCTGCGGCAGCGTATCGATCGCTCGCGGCTGTGGCAGGGCAAGTGGGAAAGCTGCTTGATCGCGAAGTGTTAGTCGCAGAGAACTCGCGGCAGAGGCGATTATCTGACGAGGTTCATGTTGCTTCGTCGCGGCTATCTGCCTGCATTGTCAGCCCGCTAGTCAACAATACGGGCTTAGATGTGGCGATCAAGTCGCTGTCTGCCAGCGAATTGGGTGGCGACTTGTGCGATGTGTTTCCTGTTGGTCCAAAGCAGGTTGCGTTTGCTTGTGGCGATGCGGTTGGCCATGGGGTTTCGGCGGCAATGGTCATGTCAGTTGTGCGTGGGGCGTTTCGTGCACTGGTTGCGAGCGATCCCCAGCGGTTACGCCACCCCGAACTGGTCCTCGAACAGATCAACGCTACGCTGCAAGGGGTGACTCGGTCGGAGCAGTTTATGACACTTGTGGCAGGGCATCTTGACGTGGAAGCCCGCACGCTGGAATTCAGCAACGCAGGTCACCCTTACCCGATTTTGCTGCGGAGTGGCGTCTGCCAGCCCCTTTCGACGCATGGCATTGTGTTGGGGGTCCTCTCGCAGGCAACCTACCAGCGCCAGAAGATCGAGTTAATCCCCGGTGATGTTCTTTGCTTCTTTACCGACGGGGTGTCGGAAGCAACCGATCACCAGAACGAGCTGTTTCGCAATAACGGTATCGAGAACGCCCTTGAGGGACGACCGATCGAGACGGCCGAGCAAGCGGTTGTTGCCGTCTGGGACGCGCTGTGGCGACACCTTGATGGACGCCAACCAGCCGATGACATGACGCTGCTGGCGCTGAAAATCAACTAGACGCGATTGCTACGAGGCAAACTGATTCGGAGCAACCAAACCCCGAAGCAATGGCGTTTTTGCTTATTGAGTGACGGTATCCTTCGTTTGCCGGCAGATCGGCCGACTAATCGCGGGAGAGGTTGACCGAGATCAGCTCTTTATCGTTGCGAACGTAAAGCTTGCCGTTAGCAAAAGCAGGAGCGCACCAGACAACCGCGCGGCCGAAGGCATTGTTGGTTGGCTCGATGAGCGACTTGGTACGGGCGAGTTCGTCGTACTTAGCACGGCTGAGCTTTGCAATAATCAGTTCGCCGTTCTCATTGAATAACCAGAAGCGGTCGTTTTCTTTGACGATGAACGCCGTCCCGCTGCCGGCTTTGCGGCCGTTACCTAATGGCTTCGTGGTCTTCCAAAGCCGCTTGCCGGATGGGATTTCAACAGCCATCAGTTCACCCGAGGCATCGAAACCATACAGCACGTCATCAATGGCAAATGGTTGCACGTTAACCGGGGACATACCGTGATCTTTTTTGTCTTTCCAGACCTGCTTCACTCCCAAACCATCGGCATTCAGTTTGACCAGCAGGTTGCGGTTGTTAAAACCTCCCAGGAACAGATGTTCGCCCAGGATCATCGGGGTCATGATGATGGACCCGTTGTCGGCATCGTAGGGTGTCGTCCAGAATCGCTCGCCAGTTTGCGGGTTCAGGCTATTGATTCCTGCTGGTCCGACGGCCAAAAGCTGCCGTTTTCCACCGATGGTCACAATGCTGGGAGGGGTATAACCTTGTTCGGGCTGAGACTGCGAACGCCAGACCTCTTCGCCGGTTTGCTTCTTGAGAGCCACCATGTGCGAGCCGTCGACACCGGCAACCGAATAAAGCAGATCACCATCAATCAGGGGATGGGCCGAGTAGCCCCAGAGTGGAACCTTGGCCTTATATTCAGTTGGAAGTACTTTTTGCCAGACGATTTCACCCGATGACTTGTTGAAACAAATGAGATGCCCGACCGCACCCAGGGTGTAAACGAAGTCCCCTTCAACAAGGGGAGTACAGCGAGGGCCTGCGGGATAAGAGATGTCGTAGACAACCGGGTACTCGTGTTTCCAGATGGTTTCTCCAGTGGTCTCGTCGACGCACAACACCCGTTCGGTTCCGGTAAAGGTTTGACGGCCGAAGTTGTCGACCTTGACGTTGTCGCTTGTCACATAGTCGGTCACATAGAGCCGATTTCCTACGACAGCCGGACCTGCATAGCCACCCGCCAGTGGAGAGCGCCATACCACTTGAGGGCCCTCTTTAGGAAACGATTCAAGCGGCTTTTCGGGGTACCAGACGTTGTTGCGCTCGGGTCCCATCCACTGAGGCCAGTCCTCTGCCATGGTGATGCTTTGCCCAAAGAGCAGAAACACCGACAGGGCCCACAGAGCGGAAACATATGACGAGTTGTTGATTCTCAACGGCTGCATCATGGACCGAAACTCCTTTGTTGGTTTCGAGGCGACAGTCGGATGAAGGAATGTCGCCGAAAAGCGGATCGTGGATGATACGGAACTAGGAAAGCAATTGCGACCAACATCCACGATAACTCATTGCACTCACAGGATTTGTAATGAACGGCTTCGCAAATTTTTTAGGAAACCAGAATCTGTTCAGTTGCAGTTACAGATCGTACGAAAACGGGGCTTACAGAGCAAGTGATTCCGGTGCAAAGAGAGCACGGTGAAACGTGCCAAACTGGCAGTTCGCGAAGGAGAGATCTGACGCAAACCTCGGCGGGAAGGCTAAGCAGAATTATTTGCGGGTACCGCTTTTTCGTGTAAGATCATGTGAGTTAGTAGTTTACGAAGGATTGCCGCTAGTCCAATTGGGTTGCCAACACCGTTTCTACAACCGGAATGAGGTTTGCACCAGAGCGGAGAATGAGCGGGACGGTTGACGGTTCGGCTTTCGTGCCTTCTCACAGCAGTTTCGCAAGCCGAAACGCCAGTCTGCCTGAGTTGGCGCCCCATGAAAATGATTTCGAAACGAGCAGCCCGGAAAACGCAGCGGCCATTGTCGGGATCAAGCAAGTCGTTTTTTTGAGAGCAGGATAGCCATGCCAGTCTTTCGTTGGGGACAAGCGTGGGACCCGTTTCGCGATCTAGAGCGTGAAATGGATCGGTTATTGGCAAGCATGTCGCAGACCTTTCAAGGCATGCGAGCGAGCCAGCAATATCCAGCCGTTAATGTTTATGAACTTCCCGATGAGTTTCGACTGACGGCCGAGCTACCAGGTGTGAAGTCGGATGAGTTGGAGATTACGGTCGCTTCGGGAATGCTGACCCTCAAAGGGAACCGAACGGCTCCCCCCGGGATTCGCGATGAGCAGTATCG
>JAIXVG010000303.1 GCA_027483145.1 Planctomyces sp. | reverse complement strand
GGAGTACCACGCATTGTCAGCCGCGGCTCCAGCCTCAGCCGACCAAACCTCTTGCTCGGAATGGTACAGCCTCAGTTTGCTCGGAAGCGAAAGCCGGCCAGCAGCGAACAACCACTCTTTTCCATTCGATTCAACAAACAGAACGATCCCCGGATTACGGCCGTTAACAAACAGAAAAATGGCCCCATCCTGGTCTTCTGCTGCCGTCTCTGTCGGCGTGTAGCGATCGATCGGCTGCGGCAATAGCCGCAGATCAACCTTCACAGGATGATCTGGTTCTTCTTCGATGAGTTGCGTCGCGCTGAACTGACCCGCCAGTAGCTTCAGTTGCGACAACCGTTTGGAAGGGGTCGCAGCGGGTGGCTTGGCCCCCTTAATCGCACGAAACTGAAGGGCCGAGTTGGATGCTGCCCAATAACTGCCCCCCTCAAACCTCATTCGGAACCCACCAGGATTCAATGACAGAAAGTCGTACACAATTCGAGGCGACCCACCATACTGGGGATGGAGCTCAGCTGTGATGATTGCCTTAGGGCGCCCAGTCGCCCCCAGTTTCCAAACCGTCCCATCGCAGTAACCGCGAGTTTCATCGTCGTATCGGAACAGGGGAACGTCGTGCAATACGTCTGGAAAATCAGCCCCTCCCCCAGAAAACCGAAACTGCTCAATCCGGCCTTGCATCACTGCTAATCGGCGATCGGCTAACGTCGGCTTTTCAGCATCATCTGCAATAGCTGCTATCGAAAAGCAGAAAGCGCATCCCCAGACGAAGTGCCTGCACACCACGATTGTTGCTGCTGGGTTTGGCAATCTCATGCATGTTCCCTGCCTAGCAACCTGTGAACGAATCGCTTAAAGCTGGTTCGACCGAAACCTTCGTCACTTGCGAAAGCCAATTTGGAATCACTACCTATGGTAGTGATTCGTACGTAAGGGATATTGTCCTACAGCGAACAACCGATCGTGTTGCGATCTATCCTAATATGTGAAGACCCTGGCGAAGCCGGTCGCACACAAGAACAAAACCCAATCTGTGTGGAATAACTCGTTATATCGTGCCGTTCATGTCGCATTGGCACAAGCCACTATCAACGCCGCAACCTCCTGCTCGCCTACAATGTTTTCAGATACTCCAGCACTGCCTGCTTTTCGGCCGGAGATAGTACATCTGGAAAGGTATGCCCTGCTGCACTCTTACCAAATAGCTGAGTATCAAAGTAACGCCGACGATCTCGTGGCTCGGCCACATCATCCGGAACCGCCGGATACTCTGTCACTTCCAGCCCAACGCGAGCCTGATCATAACCTGCGGCCGTTCGCTTCCATACCATCGGGCGTTTGTCGGGGTGAAGTAGATGCCACAATGTTGGAACAGATCCATTATGCAAGTACGGCGCCGACGCCCAAATGCCATGCAGTGGAGGAGCCACGTAGCCGGCTGGTTCTTCAATCACTTGGTCCTCTCCATAGTGCGACATCCATCCCTCTTTCATCCAGCGCCTGAAATCTGGAGTCAATGCTTCTAGCCGAACTGCATCAGTCCCCAGTTCTCGAATGTCAATCGTCTGCTGAAGATAACGACCGTTGGCTCCATACGTTCCATGGCATTTCGCGCAATGCTCTTCAAACACCATTCGTCCGTTTGCCGCCAGCGGTTCATCGATTGGCCCGGGATACTTTGGGGCCTCCAGTGACTCAATCCAGGCGAGAATCTCTGCAAACTGCGGCTCCCAATCCTGCATCGTCTCAGCCGAATTTCGGGGAATCATCATGAACTGCATAATGACCCGCGCTGTCTTTGGTGCAAACCCGTCTGCATAAAGAGACGTCTTGTACTTCACGTTCCAAAACGGCGGGGCATCCATATCGTGATGCACCAGGGGTGGAACAGTTCGCTTCAAATCGACGCTCATATCCGGGCGGCGGAATGTCGCCAATACCACCCCAAACATCACCGAGTTCGTCGTTCCGTTTGTTGCACTAAGTGGCAACTGCAACGAGCCATAATCCAGATGCCCAAACGGCTTCTTCAGTCGAAGCTTCACCGCCCGCACGTCCTCGGTCAACGTTTGCAGCGAGATGTTTGAATTGGGCAGCCCGGCCATCGGTTGACCTGCGACCTGCCCACCATGACAGGCCAGACAAGTCATATGCCAAGCCCCTTTCTCGCCTGGGGCATACCCCAGCGCCGGCTGAGCATAGTCTGGTTGACGATCAGCCCCCGGCGCGGGAATCAATCCATAATACTCGAACGTCAGCTTCCGTCGCGCTGCGTCTGTTGCATTCGCTGCTTCGGTACGTTCAGGCTCACCCCAAGTCGTCCATAACTCGGCAAACACCTCTTCGTCGAAGTCAGGAGGGAGATAATGCTGCGTTCGTAAGTTGCGGAAGCCCTTCTCTGCTGGTGAAAGTTCGCCACCAGACACCTCCCGGCCAAAGCTAACGATTGCCAGTAGCGCAACGAGACTCAGCCGGCAAACCAGCAGACCGAAGCGTTCCCCAATCGGCTCGCGATCGTTACTTGTTGGTAGCCCCCTCCTCTGCCAGCGCGGCCTGACCGGCCCGAATAACCTTCGTAATGGCGTCGGTGTCGTAAACACATCCACTCCACGTTCCCCCGCCCACTTGCTGTAGTAAAGCCCACAAGGCCGTTTCGCGGGGCAGGCGTGGATCGCAAGCCAAACCGGGCGAAACCGGCCGCGCGGCCAGTATCAAAGCACCTTCATCGGCCGAAACCCGATTTTCTCTGGTGCCAAT
>JAIXVG010000368.1 GCA_027483145.1 Planctomyces sp. | reverse complement strand
TAGCAGCACCGGGTTAGTCGGAGGATTGGTCTCCCGCATGTCATCTTCAGGTTCCACAATCCCGCGACTGAAGAAGTGCTTCCAATATCGGTTGACAACCGCCTTCGCGAAGTAGGGATTGTCTTTGTGGGTCATCCAGTCAACCAGGTACCCACGCGGATCTTCTTCAACGGGAACTTGTAACGGAGTCGCACCCAGTCCAGCTGGGACCAGCATCTTTCCGCTACGATCATTGCGTGCCATCGCCGGTTGAGAGTCGTCGTGGAACAGTTGGCGATCACGCAGTTGATTATTAAACGAAGGAAGGTTTTTGCGACCCAGCCGACTAAAGAAGGCTGCCATGCCGTAGTAATCATCCTGGCTCCACTTCTCGAATGGGTGATGATGACAACGGGCACATTGAATTCGCATCCCGAGGAAGAGTTGCGAAACATCTTCAACTTGTTCGTTTGCCTGGTCGACTTCCCGGTACCATCCAACGGTAGGGGTTGTTTCAGCGTCCCCAGTTGCCGTCAACAGGTCTCGCACGAACTGATCGTACGGCTTGTTGCGATACATGCTTTCCCACACCCAATTGTGCAATGCAAATGTGGGTGCAACAGCGTCGGTGTTCCGCTGCTTGTTACGAAGAATCATGCTCCACTTGTTAGCGAACAAGTCGGCATATTGAGGCGAATCAAGCAGCCGATCGATCGCGGCATCTCGCTTAGCCGGATTGGTATCTGCCAAAAACGCCGCCACTTCATCGGCAGTGGGAGTAATCCCGGCGATATCAATCGACACACGCCGCAGGAACGTTGCATCGTCACAAACCACAGAGGCGGGAATTCCCAGTGTTTCAAGCTTCGAAAAGACCGCGTCATCGACATAGTTGCGAATACTTGGCTTTTGCGTGAACTGGGCACCCAGAGGAATCGTCGCGCGGAACGTGGCAACTTGCCCCTGATACCGAGCCATAATCGCCACTTCACCCGCTAAGTCGAGTGTCCTGACTAATCCGCCGGTCGATACGTCAGCCATTTCAGGATCGTTCGGCTCGAACAACGCAGTCCGCGTCACGTCCTCCACCGACCCATCGCTATAAACAGCCTCAACGGTCACTTGCTGCTCGCCCCGTCGCGTCATCACCCGGCTGTCGGGAACGCAGCGAATCGAAACGACCTTCGGGTCTTTCTCAGAACCGTACGGCATTCCTTGTTCGAGCCAGCGGTAAATAATCTGGTACTCGTAGCTTCCAACTTCCATCTTCTTGCCGCCACCATGCGGAATCTGACCGGTTGGCTTAGTCAACAGCAGGCTGCTGGCAGGTGAAGTTGGGAAGAGCCGACGTCCGCGGCTCTCCTTCACCAGAAACTCGTAGTCTTCTTCAGGTTGGAAGCCAAGGAGCGACAGCTTGAACCCATGCTGCCCGGTCGCCTTCCCGTGACAGCCCCCGCCATTGCAATTGAGCTTGGTAAAGACGGGGACCACTTGATTGGTGAAATTCATTGGAGCGGGATGAGCAATCCCGGTCACTTGAAGTGGCAACGTCACCGCAGGGTAACCAGGACTTTCGATGGTCACTTGGCCTTCACCGTCTGCGAGCGGAATCATGTAGCCGGTTGAATCGATTGCAGCCAGCGTCGACGGATTCACGGTGTAGGTAACACGTCGCGTCACATCAATCTGCTGATTTGCCCCAACCACTGCGGTCACAACTAACTGCTGACGGGCATCACGACCCCGAATGATCACTCCGCGACCCGATTCGTTTGGATCGATTCGCAAGCTTCCCGTGTTGGGAACCTGCCCCCCATCATCAGCCTGGATGATGGCAGGCGAAAGAACAGCCACGACCAATGCCAACGAAACGAAGGCCAGACGACCAGCAATTGCTAGCGATGTTTGTCGTCGCATGAGGATCGACTCCTGCAGGGAACAGTAAAGGCAAATAGACGAGGAAGCCGCTCTCGATGATGAGAGCCAAAGGCAGGCAGAATTTTCGGTAACGATTGAGTGTTGCGAGGCGAGGTGTATGGAACACCAAAGGTAGGTATGGGGGGCCAGTGGGAGGCCCGAGGCAGGCCATTACAAGATATCAACGGCAGCTCATTTGTCAAGAATTAACACCAACGGGAAGGTAACCGACAATTCCTGTAAACCGTATTCTTCTCAATCTTCCTATTCTTACGGCCGTGGCGGTTGTTCTGCGGCGGTTTCTGCCGGTTACGACGTGGCCGCAGCGGCATTTCTGGCCGCCGGTGTGCCGTCGACTTCTTTTGCAATCGTTGGGCATCTGCACCAACTTCCCTGGCCGTTTCGAACCTCGCCCACCCGATTCCAGTCTTTGACTCAATCCCGGTTGTTGCCCTTTAGGCTCCAGAACAGATAATCCCCTGTAGATGGCCTGGTCCCCTGCCGCCATTACCTGACCGCAGGCCGCCTGCCCTGCCTGCTTTCAAGCAACCAAGCCCATCCCAGCTCGACACCCAGATAGCCCCGAAATAACCAGCATGCCCCATAACACCGACCCGCTCCTCAGCTCGATTGACGATGCCCTAGAAGCCCTCAAGCTGGGCAAAATGGTGATCGTGATCGATGCCAAAGAGCGCGAAAACGAAGGAGATTTCATTTGTGCCGCCGAACACATCACCCCTGAACTCGTTTCGCAGATGTTGCGGTTCGGGGCAGGCGTCATGTGTGTCTCTCTTCCCGAAGAACGCGCACGGCGGCTGAACCTGGTCCCCATCGTCGATAACTCTCTCAAT
>JAIXVG010000022.1 GCA_027483145.1 Planctomyces sp. | reverse complement strand
CTGAGAAAGGGAAGCCGTTCGTCAATAAGTTCTGCATCGATTGTCATACGGGAATGGATGCTGAAGCAGGGATTGCACTCGATAGTGCTGTCGATGATGCGACGTTGCTGAAAGATCGGAAGCGCTGGGAGCGAGCACTGAGCATGGTGCAGGCGGGTATCATGCCGCCAGATGACAGCACTCAGCCGACCGCTGAAGAGCGTCAAGAGTTTCTGGCCTATCTTGATTCGACATTGTTCAAGGTCGATTGCAGCTCTGGGGTTGATCCGGGCAAAGTGACGATCAGACGGCTGAACCGCGTGGAGTACAACAACACCATTCGAGATCTGCTGGGGGTTACGATTCGACCCGCGGACGCATTCCCTTCAGACGATGTCGGCTATGGCTTCGACAATATCGGTGATGTTTTGTCACTCCCGCCGCTGCTCATGGAAAAGTATCTCACGGCAGCCGAGCAAGTGGCGGCAGCCGCCATCAACGCGGTTGACCCTACTAACTTGCCGTCACAGCGATTTGGTTTTTCGACATTCAAGCGGTCTCAAGTTGCCCACAAACATTGGGACGAGGACTCACCCGAAGCGACCATGCTGGTCAGCAACGGTGACGTGACGGCAGAACCTCATGTTTCCGTCGGTGGCAAGTACCTTGGCCGGATCAAGGCGGGCGAAACTCCTGCCGGCAACGAGCACGCCAAAATTGAAATCAAGGTCGATGGTCAAAAGGTCTACGCGTTTGATGTAACGACTGAAGTGTCAAAGCCCAAAGACTATGAATTCGAGATATCGCTTTCCCCCGGCCAACATGCCATTTCCATTGCGTTTATGAACGATTTTTTTGATGACCAGACTAAGAACCCAAACCGCAAAGATCGCAATGCATTGATCTACGATTTTGAGCTGAAGGGGCCGGTTTGGATCGATCCGAGCCAGAATGGCGAGATTCACAAGCGAATCATCGCGTCTACTCCCAAAGATGCGGCGGACTTACGGGACAGTGCCGAGTTCAACCTGGGGCCGCTGTTGGAACGGGCCTTCCGCAGGCCAGTCCGGCAAGAAGAACTGCAAACGTACGTCGCGCTGGTCGAACAAACGGTTAAAGAAGGAGAATCGTTTGAGGTGGCGATGCAGGTGGCACTCCAAGCCATTCTGGTCTCGCCCCACTTTCTGTTTCGCCTGGAGAACGACGTTTCCAACGCAAATGGCACCGGGCCGGGGAAGCTGTCTGACTACGAGCTGGCAACTCGTATGTCATACTTCTTGTGGAGTAGTATGCCCGACAACGAGCTATTCAAGCTGGCCAAAGAAGGAAAGCTAAAGGACGACGCTGTACTTGCTGCTCAGGTCGAGCGGATGCTGCGTGATCCTAAAGCCAACTCGCTGGTGGAGAACTTTGCTGACCAGTGGCTGCAATTGCGAAACCTGGACGAAGTGCGACCTGACCCAACGGTATTTGCCAATTTTGATGATGGTCTGAGATGGGCGATGAAGGAAGAGACCCGGCGACTCTTCGCCCACGTCATGCGAGAGAACCGCAGCATTCTTGAGTTTCTGGATGCTGACTATACGTTCGTCAATAAGCGTTTGGCAGAGCACTACGGCCTTCCACAACCCGCCAGTGACGAATTCCAGAAGGTCAGCCTTGGCCCGTCGCAACGTTCGGGCTTACTGACACATGCCAGCGTTTTGACCATCACGTCGAATCCAGGCCGCACGTCTCCGGTCAAGCGGGGAAAGTGGATCATGGAGACAATCCTAAACACGCCCCTCCCTCCTCCCCCACCAAATGTTCCAGAGTTAGCGGACGCGAAGGCTGGCTCACAATCGCTGTCATTGCGGCAGCAAATGGAAGAACATCGGAAGAACCCTGCCTGCGCCTCGTGCCACAAGCAGATGGACGTCTTGGGCTTTGGGATGGAGAACTTTGACGCGATTGGTCGGTACCGCGATCAAACCGATGGGTTACCGGTCGACAGTTCTGGAACTCTGCCTGACGGGGCTACTTTCAGCGGGCCGCAGCAACTGAGTAAGCTGCTGAAGGAAAAGCGGCGGGCAGACTTTGTCCGCTGCCTGAGCGAGAAAATGCTGACGTACGCCCTGGGCCGCGGTCTGGAGTTTTACGATCGCTGCACTGTGGCGCGTATTGCTACAGAACTTGATCGATCCGAATACCGGTTTAACACGTTGATTCTAGAAATTGTTAAGAGTGAGCCGTTCCGCCTGCGGCGCGGCGAAGGAGCAGCCCTATGACCCGTCCTCGACCTTCCGATCTCCGTTCCAAACTGGCCCGCCGCTTCTTCTTGAAGGGGGTCGGGGCGACGATGGCCCTTCCGCTGCTCGACTCGATGCTGCCTGGTGCTTCGAAGGCTGCCGAGGCGGCAATGCAGTCTGTGGCCCGCAATCGCCTGGGATTTGTCTTCTTCCCCAACGGGGCCAATATGGAGCAGTGGACTCCACAGTCCAAGGAAGACAACTTCGAGCTGTCACCTACATTGGCACCACTCTCGAAAATCAAGCACAAGCTGAACGTGATGAGCGAGTTGTCCCAGAATCAGGGGGCGGCGCATGGTGATGG
>JAIXVG010000448.1 GCA_027483145.1 Planctomyces sp. | reverse complement strand
CCCTCACTATTACTGGAGGGGTTGCGCGTGAGGGAAAGAATTTTTGTTGATCAGCCTTCGGGGAATTGGCAGGGGCGTTCGACCGAGGTCAAAAGGGCATGAAGAAACGACGGCTGGGTGACATGCATGCCGCTTTGGGCAAGCATGTTTGGATAGAATTACTTGAGGCAATCAGCGATTTGGAGTTTATCGCTTAGCCTGCATTATTCACGCAGGATTTGAAAACTGGAGCAACTGGTTGTGATCATTTGAGTTAGGTCCAATGATCAAAAAACAGACTGTTTTGAGAAAAAGACCGAAGAAATCGCACGCTAGCGCGTGGCGGCTGATAAGAGCTTCGCATCATGAATCATGCGGGTTAGGCCTTGATTGCCTAGCGAGCACAACAGGTTCGTTCGGCAAGCATCTCAAGTCTGCAAACATGCCATCCGTCGCCATCTTGGGGTGTCGGCGCAGCAACATTGTTGCCGTCGCGTGCCCAATTACCTGGCAGCGCGGGAATCGGAATTCAATCCTCTACGTTGACCGACTTCGATCGATCATCCATCCGATGACAAGTGACGCGACGACGGTTCCGAGGACCATGCCGATGCTGAAGCCAAAAAACAGCTCGGCCGTGAATGTCCCCATTAAGACATTGCCAAAGCCAAAGCCTCGGTTGAGGACTAGAAACACGGCGCCGGCCGACAACGCTGTTCTTATTCCCGCCCCATAGACGGTTCGCATCAACGCGTAAAGGTAGGCAATAGCCACCGTAAAGACGATGTGCATGGACAACAGCCATGGTCCAGTCAGCACGTTCGTACTGAGGCCATGGGCGTCGAGGAACAGGGTCATCTTGGGAACCATGACGATCACGCTCCAGGGCGTGTCGATCAGGTTCAATACAATCCCGCCGACAATTCCTGCTAGTAAAATTCGACTGCTGGACGGGAGCGAAACGACGTTGTTGGATTCCATAGAATTCATTTCTTATCGTAGAGCCGGAAGGAGAAAGTCGTTTCCGCCTGGTGATCGTGCAGGAGGCATACGAATTGGAACGTTGCCCGTACTTGTTCCGTACGAATGGTCGTGATTGTATCTGACTCCACTCGCATGTTTCGGAAGAGTTTCAAGAAATCGTCGTTAGGGACCGTATCACCCCAATTGTGAGTGCGACGAATGGTAGACGACTGTGCAAAGGGTGGAGGGGGCGTGCGGCGGCTCGCCGAATCCGCCGATGGCTATATGCTTTACGGGCTGCCGTTTTGCGGTGCGCTCCTGCCTCCGGGTCAACATGTACACCTAAGAAACCGCACGCTAGCGCGTGGCGGCTCATTAATGCGTTTCCGATGAACAATGTGGGCTAGCGGGCGAGGGTGGCGTGGATGAGGTGGTGGTCGGAGCCGTTGGTGGTGCCGATGTGGGCGGCGGTGACGTACCAGTCTGGGGAGCAGATAATGTGGTCGATGCGTGCCCAGGGGGTGTCTTCGAGCCAATAGTTGTGGTGCTTCACTGGAGAGGTGTAGCCATAGCCTGCGCCGGCGGCATCGAAGGAATTAGTGAAGTCGGCCCAGGTGGAGCGGTAGACGCTGCTGCTGGAAGGGGTGTTGAAGTCGCCCAGGATAACCAAGGGTTTTTGCTCGCGGACTTGCTCGATCGCTTCGCGGATTTGGCTTGCTTCTTCGATACGGAGGAGGACTTGCTGTTCGACGATGGCTTGCGCTTCACCATCGAGCAAAGAACGGGGCGAAACCTCTTTTAAGGCTCGGCGGGCGGTCATTTGGTGGATGTTGGCGAAGAGCATCGGGCCAGTCGGGTGATCGACTTCAACGATGATGCCTGCACAACGTTCATAGGGAGTGGTGTCGATTGCGCGAATGAGCTTGACCGGATAGCGACTGGCGACCAGATAGTAATCGTGATGGATATAGTGCCAATCGCTGAAGAACTCTTCGGCCAGAGGATCGACGCCGCGGGCTTCCTGGAACGCAACGACATCGGGTTTGGCAGCAGTCACTTCCTTGAGAATCTTGCGGAAGTGGGGCTTATAGGCTTGGACGTTGCAGCTGACAACCGAGAGTTGGGTGTTGCCAGAGGGTATCGAGCCAGTTGAGGTGGTAATGCGAGGGGTCGGCCAGTGGAACTCCATGATTGGGATGGCGACTAAAGCGAGGGAGAGGACGTTGGCTGGGGCCGACGTTTGATGCCAGAGCAGACTGGCGACTAACAGGACGAGGCCTGGGAGTAGGAAGATGGCTCGGGGGAAATAGGTAAGAATGCTGCCGACCCACCAGTCTTCGGAAGTGACGAACAGGGTGTACCAGAGTCCTGCCATCGCCAAGAGGTAGAGCCAGGTGAGACCAATGACGAGCCATGCAGCTAGGGAAAGGGGTTTGCGGTATTGAGCGCGCGGTGCTGTTGGTCTGGCTGCGGGAGCCATCGCTGGTCGGGTGGTGCGGGTGGCGGTCGACATGGTGCGAAGGACCTGAGTAAGGCGGTTTGTTTTTGTAGCGGCTGCTGACCTAAAGCGAAGAAACCGAACGCTAGCGCGTTTCGGCTGATTGAGTTTGGTAAGTTGATTGATTGCCGGTACGGCGCGACAGGTGCGGCAATGCGTCCCAGTCGGGGGTGCTAAGGCCTGCTTCGGCTTGGTGGACTAAACCGGCCATTTCGTAGGCGGTGACGTAATGAATTTGGACTTCGGGGTGTTGAGTTCGATACGTTTCTAAGTCGGCGTGAAACCGTTGCATGGGTTCGCCGAGAAGCATTTGCAGGTTGCCGTCTTTGCAGCCGTGGGTGTGGAGCTTGATGAAACGCCAGTTCGGTTGGCCCACGACGCAGACGCCCGCTTCGATCCAGGCGGGGAGGCGTTTGCCGCTGGGGGGATGGTTGCCGAGGAGGTCGCCGTTTTCGATTTTGGGGAGGAAGCCGAACTTCTTGCGATTCCAATCGGGAAGGAGCGGGCCTTGAACCAAAAGTAAATGGTCTTGCGGGGCGGCTTG
>JAIXVG010000323.1 GCA_027483145.1 Planctomyces sp. | reverse complement strand
TGGCAGGTGGTGGTTCCGGAAGCATCAAGACCGGGCGCCATTTGGTTTACCCCAAAGACACACCGCTCAATAACCTGTTCTTGTCACTGATTGACCGGATGCAGGTGAAAGATGTTGAGCGCTTTGGGGACAGCACTGGGCGTTTAGACCGGCTGAACGGGTAGTTGGCCAGGTTGATACGAGTTAGGCTATCGTACCGATTTTTGTCGCCTTTAGTGGGCAAAATCATTCGTAGCAAGTAGCTGCCGCATGACTTCGATCGTGCGTTGGGTGGCGCCGGTTTGGGTGGCAACAAACGCTTGAGCACGCTGGCCGAACTGTTGGCGTTCGCTCGGGTTATCGAGCCAGCCTTTCACGAGAGTTAACAGCTCAGCCTCATTATTGACGACAACTGCGGCGTTTCGTTCAAGTAATGCAGCCGTGATTTCTCGAAAGTTCTGGGTGTTGGGGCCAAACGAGATAGCGGCCCCAAAGCCCGCGGGCTCGAGCATGTTTTGCCCTCCCCGCTTCGATAGGCTGCCCCCAACAAACGCGATGTCAGCAAGCCCCCAGCACCGGCCGAGTTCCCCGAGCGTATCAAGCAGCGCTACGCGTGGAGCGTCGCTGATTGAGCCTGGTTGTTGACACGATCGGGTATGGACGCTGCCGGTCATGCGAGTAATGAGGCTGGCCACTTCGGCAAAGCGTTCCTGATGACGGGGAACGACAATCAGCCGGAGAGTGGGATAGCTAGTACGCAGTGTTTTCCAGACGCGAATCGCGCACTCTTCTTCTGGACTTTGAGTACTTCCGGCAACGAAAACAAGGTCTTCGGGGCCAAAACCAAAATAGGTTCTCAGCTCGAGAACGGCCAGGTCCTGACGCGAGGTGATGACTTTATCGAACTTCAGATTTCCAGTGATGGTCAGTTGATGGCCCTTTGCGCCGAGCAATACGAACCGCTGTCGGTATTCTTCGTTTTGGACAGCAATATGGCTGCATTGGCCGAGCACTGGGCGAATCAGGGGGATCACCTTGCGGTAGCCAGCATAGCTTCGAGCGCTTAAGCGGCCGTTTGCAATCATCAGCGGGATCTGTTGCTGCGCAGCCTGACTGATCAAATTGGGCCAGACTTCTAACTCGACCAGAACAATTAGTGCGGGCTTGAGACGCTCAATGGCTGTCTTCACCGCCCAGGTGAAGTCGAACGGGAAGTAACAGACCAGCGCAGCAGGATACTGCTGTTTGGCCACAGCCTGACCGGTACCAGTTCCAGTCGAAACAACAATAGGCCGATCGGGCCAGGTCTGTCGGGTTTGCTCGATCAGGGGCTTTAGAAGGAGGACCTCACCAACGCTGACGGCGTGGAACCAGATCGCCCCGGTCGCCGAAGAGTTCCTTGGAACAAGACCGAAGAGTTTTTGGCCCCAGCCCTCACGATCTTTCTTGAGGATGATCCTCCGGTAAAGCAGCCAGGGGAGGCTAACGACAAGGGCAAGCAAGTAGCAGAGGTTCAACAGCACGGCTCGGCCTTAGGGCTTATCCAAGAACCCTCCGATGCGGCGATGTTGCACCACCACATTCGGGGTTTCGAATAGGCACAACCAGGTTCTCGGATGAGTACTTATGCTGTCGCTTTTCCCCCGGGTGCGGGTGCAGACCTATCGGCGGCTAGACAAACAACAACATCCAGGTCGCATACGGGAAGCTTCACCCACCATGAAACGGATCGTAACTATTCTTGACCGCAGCACTTCTTGTACTTCTTGCCGCTGCCACAAGGACAAGGATCGTTGCGACCGACCTTGGTCGTTTTGTTGCGAATGGTTTCGACGGCTTGACTGCTTTGGCCTGCTGCAGAGCTGGAAGAAGACTCCCCGTCAACCGGTGGTGGTGCTGCGTGGGTCGCAGAGGTCACCGTCCAGAGCGAACCAACAAAGTCGGGGCTGAGCTGTTCGATACGGAAGATTGCTCCAGTCACCTGGTCGGCAATTCGATTCCACATTTGATCGAACGCCCGCATCCCTTCGCGGCGATACTCGACCTTCGGGTCTTTTTGTGCATAGCCAACGAGGCCGATCCCTGACCGCAGGTGGTCCATGTAGTAAAGGTGGTCTTTCCAGGCAGTATCGAGGCACTCAATGATCAGCGACTTTTCAGCCTGGTAGAGCTCGGGGCGATAACGTCTTTCACGTTCAAAGAGGAGCTTTTGCTCGATTTGCGGGCGGCTAAGCGACTGGACTTCTTCCGGATTCCATTCAGCCTGGAACTCTTCTTTGACCCAGGTAGTCAACTGCTGAGCGACTTCGGGAGCGAGACCTGCATGCCCGTTCGAGGAACCGTTCAGGTGATGAGCGGGGACGAACCCATCGAGGCGTTTGCGAATCGATGCTGGTTCTGGACCACGATCCAGAAACTCCTGGCTTTGCTCGTGCAGCAAGCGGGCAATTTCATGGCGAGGCTTCTGCTCAACCTCGGCCGGATCGAGACGAGTTTGAAAGCGGCCGTTGGCCCAGGCAAGGAGGCCGGCCCGATCGTAACGATGGCCACCGCTATTTGACTCGTCAAGGAACCGTGACATTCCAACCGAAACGGGGAAGTCGACCTCTTTGTCTTCGTAGGCTTCTTCAATCGCATCATTGATGAATTCGTGGGCAGCTTCGGGGGTTGCGCCACGCAGCTTCTCGATATCGACCTTGATTCCATATTGATTGTCGGCCCAACCAGCGAGAGACTTCAGGCCCCATTCGGGATCGAGAAAGCTTTCGAGGGGCTTAAAGTCGTAGCGATCGATGGCCTCTTTGGCGCGACCATACAAGTAATTCGGAAGCTCAGCGACGCCAATTTTCTTGAGTTCCCGGTCATTCGTATTCAGGCCGAAATGAGCGTTGACCCAGCGGGCCATCGCATTCCAGTTACGATCACTTTCGTTCTCGGCGTCTTCAGGGAGGTTCTCATCGGTTTGTTCACGAATCTGATCTTCCGCCTGACGAATGGCCTCACTCTTCAGGAACTCGGTCATGCGGTCAAGATCCATATCGCGCAAATCGGACCAATCGACTTCGACACCTAGTTGATCGTTGGCCCATTGGGCGCAGGTCTCCCAGCGATAGTTGTTGGCCAGGAAATGCTTTGTCCAGCGAGTTAACTGCCTGTCAATCATCTCCAGAATCAGTTGGCGGCAATTTGCCCCTTCCAGAATGCCTTGACGGTACGAGTAAACTCGCTTTCGCTGCTCGTCCATGACCTCATCGTATTCGAGCAGGTGTTTACGAGTCTCAAAGTGGCGCTCTTCGACTTTCTTCTGCGCGGCTTCAATTCGTCCGGTAACCATGCCGCTGATGATCGGCTCTCCTTCTTCCATCCCCATTCGACCCAGCCACTCGCGGACCCAGTCCCCCGCAAACTTGCGCATGAGGTCGTCTTCGAGCGATAGGAAGAAACGGCTTGAACCGGGGTCTCCCTGCCGGCCGGCGCGGCCACGCAGTTGCAGGTCGATACGGCGCGAGTCGTGACGCTCGGTCCCGACGACATGCAGGCCCCCCAACTCAGCCACTTTGCGGCCTTCCGATGCCATTCCTTCTTTTTCGGAGATTTGCTTGGTGAGCTGATCCCATTCCTGTTTGGGAACTTCAAGTCGGCTGGCATAGGTCTTGTGGAGTTCTTCCCACGCCATATGTTCGGGGTTTCCACCGAGGATGATGTCGGTCCCACGGCCAGCCATGTTGGTTGAGATTGTGACCGCATTCATCCGGCCTGCTTGGGCAATGATTTCAGCTTCACGTTCGTGGTACTTGGCATTGAGGATGTTGTGACGAATCCCCTGCTTGATGAGCTTGTTCGACAGCAGTTCCGAGTTTTCAATGGAGATGGTCCCCACCAGCACAGGTCGCCCCGTTGCTGAGACCTCTTTTACCTCCTTAACAATGGCATCCCACTTCTCTTTTTCAGTGCGGTAGATCGAGTCGGTAAACAGAATGCGCTTGGTAGGACGATTGGGGGGAACCGTCACCACATCGAGTTTGTAGATCTTCCAGAACTCGTTGGCCTCGGTCATGGCCGTTCCGGTCATCCCGCTTAGCTTCTTGTACAACTTAAAGAAGTTCTGCAGCGTGATGGTGGCATAAGTTTGGGTCTCTTCCTTAATTCGGACCCCTTCTTTGGCTTCAACTGCTTGATGAAGCCCATCGCTCCACTGCCGCCCTTCCATTTTGCGACCGGTATGCTCATCGATGATAACGACATCGCCTCGCTCGACGATGTACTGGACATCCCGCTTGTAGAGATGCAGGGCCTTCAAAGCGTTATCGATAAGGTGCGGCCACTCCATGTTGCCAGCGGTGTAAAAGCTTTCCACCCCGGCCAGCTCTTCGGCGTAGCGAACACCGACATCGGTCAAGTGGCAAGTGTGTTCCTTTTCTTTCACTTCGAAGTGCTCATCCCGCTTGAGTTGTAGCGCGATGCGATGGGCCTTGGGGTACTTGGTCACATCATCATGGGCAGGCCCCGAAATAATCAGCGGAGTACGGGCCTCATCGATCAAAATGTTGTCAATTTCGTCGATGATGGCGTAGTTGAGCTTGCGCTGGACTTGCAGGTCAGCGGTCGGCTTCATGTTGTCGCGCAGGTAGTCGAAACCGAATTCGTTGTTGGTGCCGTAGGTAATATCGCGGCTGTAGGCAAAGGCGCGGTCCTCGGTCCCCATGTTTGACTGAATGGCACCGACGGAAAGTCCAAGGCCCATATGCAGAGGGCCCATCCATTCCATATCGCGTTTGGCCAGATAGTCGTTAACCGTAATCACATGGACGTTGCCAGCTAGTCCATTTAGAAATGCCGGCAGGGTGGCGACAAGGGTCTTTCCTTCGCCAGTCGCCATTTCGGCAATCATGCCGTGATGAAGAATGTACCCCCCGACCATTTGAACGTCGTAGTGACGCATCTTCAGGTAGCGTTTGCCTGCTTCTCGCACCGACGCGAACGCCTCAGGGAGCAGATCATCTAGAGTGCGGCCTTTTGCTAGCTGCTCGCGCATCCTGGGGGTTGTTTGCCGCAGCTCGTCGTCGGTTAACTTTTCGAGCTCTGGCTCAAGCTGATTGATGCGGTCAAGAATCGACCCAGGAGTGATGACCGTTGTGCCGGCTTTCCGATCGCGGACAAAGCCGATTTGCCGGATACGGCGTTCGTTAGACGAACCAAACGCCCCGGTGAGCAATCGTTCGAAGCCCCCGAGGAGTCCGTTAAAGAAGTCGCCCAGCTTTTCGAGGAATTCCATTCGAGATTCTGCCCCTGATCCGTCGTTGTCTGCTGGTTGAAGGCCACCAACCCGCCGTTCACCCATATTGTTCTGGAGGCAGCCAGGTCCACCAGCCGCCTCTTGAATCTACATCAGCCAAATGACAGGACGCTAATGCGTCCAGGTTTTCGCTGGCAGGCGATCAGATCGTGGACAGATTTGGCTTAGCCTTAGCCATCCAGTTTTTCATCCACCATTCAGGCCTGCGATCCATCCAAAAAATCGTAACCTCTTGCCAGTATGAAGCTTATTTGCGACCGCCCAGCGGGTCAATGCCTGTGTCCTGCCGATTAGGGTTCCACTTCAATCCTTCATTTTCGGAGGTTGCCTTGTGTTTGTACGTCATTCGCCACTGAGACGAATTACTGATATCCTTGGGAAGTCCTTTATCAGAGACGGTTTCCGTTCCGGAAGCTGCGTAGTTATGTGCAAACACTTATCAGGTCATGGATTACTGCATAATGGATTCAGCGCCTGTTGATACTGGCTTCTATGTCGTTCGCTATGGGGCAACCCGACAATTGGGGGATTTCAACGGGCGAAGCCTCCCTCCGCTGGCCCGGCAGACCGCAGTGATTATTCGCTCCGAGCGGGGTGTCGAGTGGGGGACCGTCCTTTGCCCGGCCACCAAACAAACCCGCAGTTACCTGGGTAACACGGGCGAACCGGGGCGAATTTTGCGGCTGCCGAGCCCCGAAGATGAAGAGCGGCGCGACAACGCTCGCGCGAAAGAGAAGCTGGAATTTGCAACATGTGCCGGCATGATCCGGGACCATCACCTGCAAATGCAGTTGATTGATGTCGAGCATTTGATGACCGACGACCGGGTCATTTTTTACTACCTCGCCGAAGGACGCGTTGATTTCCGAGAGCTAGTCAAAACGCTCGCCAAAGAACTTCAAGTTCGCGTCGAGATGCGACAGATCGGGATTCGCGACGAAGCCAAACTACTGGCCGACTATGGGGATTGTGGCAAACCGGTTTGTTGCAATACCCATCTGACCGAAATGCCCCCCGTGTCGATGAAGATGGCCAAGTTGCAAAAAGCAACGTTGGACCCAACCAAAATTTCCGGACGCTGCGGACGGCTGAAGTGCTGCTTGCGCTACGAGTATGACACTTACGAAGAGTACCGTCGCGAGCTTCCTCCAATTGGAGCCATGGTTGTGACCAAAGCTGGCCAGGGAAAAGTGATCGCCCAGGAGATTTTGTCCAAGAAGCTGATGATCGCCTTTGATGGTGCCCGTCAGTCGATGGTCGATTTAAAGGAAGTATTGACCGTCATCAGTCGCGGGGGAGGAAAAAAAAACACGGACCAGACAACGGAAAAAGACGACGAAGCTGAGTAGCCAAGCGGTAAAGCTATCGTCGAGTCGGCAGGCTGGTTTCGTCCATAGTCAGCAGCACTTTGCCCGACTTTCCCGGGGTTTCAGCAGCGGTGACTGCCTCCTTAATGTCAGCAAGCCGATAAACAGCACTCACCTCGGTTCTAAGCAGTCCAGCAACAAGGCTACTCAGGCGGCGAATGAGCGCGATTTTGGAGATGAGCGACATTCCAGCCATTCGGTCGGCCAGCCAAAACCCTTCGATTTGTTTACCGGTTGTCATCAGATCGCGAGGGGAGACCTCAGCCGGTTGGCCAGACAACGTCCCGTAACAAACAAGCTTGCCCCCTGCGCTAAGGGACTTAACGAGCAGCCCTACGGTCTTTCCTCCGACTGGATCGAAGCCAAACTGAAGGGGGCGGCCAGCCGCTGCGACTTGAATGCTGTGGAGGGCAGCCTGTTCCTGCTGTGGGTCACCGGTGTAAACGACGGTCGCATCGGCCCCCAGTTCCCGCAGCAGGCCTTCCTGATCGGTCCGTCGGATCACCGCAATCGTTCTCAGTCCTTGAGACTTCGCCAATCGAAGCAGCATTCTCCCCAAAGCCGAGGCGGCTGCCGACAGAACGATGGCCGATCCGGCGCGAGGTTTAGTGACATGAGTTAGTAGCAGCCAGGCAGTAGCCGGATTCACGAAAAACGTAGCGGCTTGGTCGATCTTCATCCCAGAGGGTAGCGGAATCACGGACGTGGTTGGAACGACTAAATCCGACTGCCAAGTTCCGGCCGACGGCGGCAGAACCGAGACCAGCTTTCCTTGCAGCCACCTGCCAAACAGTCCGCCGCCTGATTCAACCACGCGGCCAACCCCTTCAAATCCAGGGACGGCTGGCAAGTCGAGCATTTTAGAGTATTCCCCCCGAATGGCCATCAAGTCGGATGGGTTGATCGGGGCGGCAAGCATTCGAACGCGAACCTGTTTGGAATTCAGCGTGGCCTGGGCCCCATCCGCAGAGAAAACGAGAGCGCTAGCCGGTTCGCCAAAGTTCCCAACAATCACTTTTGACATTCTGAAATAGTCCGCTGTGAGGTTGGCTGCGATTCAGCTAAACTCTTTTCCCTGAGTCATTTAGCAATTCGAAAAGTATGCTGCACAGTGAAACGAGCAGAGGCGGCGTTACCTTTTGCAGGAATCATTGCGAGAAAACAAGGCCTTGGCATCCTGGCTTGGCCGCCGACTGAAGGCCAAAGGGTTAAAGTGTCAGTGTGACCACAAAACCATTGCCCTTAAAAAATTCGCCAAAAATTGGTGATACTTGTGCAGTCCATGGCGTATAGGCTGTGCTGTCAATCAGATATAACGATTCACAGTCCCTGACTTTATCAGATGACCAGTATTCCCCGTCAACAACAGCTTATGTCAACGATGGCCGATCCTGCTGACGCCAGCGAAGAGGTTTTTGCGCGCGTTTCGGTAACCGACGTTGTAGGGACGTTGATCGAGAAGGACCTGCTCAGCGGAACCGTTCTTATTGGATCGAGCACGGGCTGCGATTTGCGGTTGAAGTCGCCCGACATTGGTGCCAATCACTGCATTATCTTTCGCAACGGCCAAGGCTTGATGCTGCGCGACCTGGGGACTGTTGCCGGAACTCGGCTGAATGGCCACAAGGTCCGCGAGGTTCCGCTTAATAACGGGGACCAACTGCAACTTGGTCGGCATGTTTTGACGATCTCGACCAACTTGCCACAACATACGTTTGCCGGGATCGCAGTCGATGAGTTCCTCATTGATCAGCTCCTTGGTTCAGGGGGCATGAGCTGGGTCTTTGGGGGACGCAACAGCCGAACGGGCCAGCTGGTGGCTCTGAAAGTGTTGCCAACATGGCACACCGAGCGGATGTGGCTGCAGTTTCGCCTGGAGGCCCGCGCGGCTTGCCTCGTGCAGCATGCAAATCTGATCCGTACCGAAAAGACCGTGCAGCACGGCGAAACCTGGTACATGGTGATGGAATACTTTGAAAGTATTTCTGTCCAGGAACTGGTCGAGCAACAGGGACCCATACCCTGGAAGCAAGCCTGTCAATTGGCTTTTCAGGCAGCGATGGGACTGCAATCGCTTCACGAAGCCAATCTGGTCCATCGCGATTTGAAGCCTGCCAACCTAATGGTCTCCCGTGATGCAACGCTGAAGATCATCGACTTTGGCTTAGTCCTTGACCCGACCGATACAACGCAAATCGAGCTGGCAAAGGCCTATCATGGCCATATTCTGGGGACGGCTGACTACATCGCTCCCGAGCAAATCGAAGACAGCAATGCCGTTGATGGCCGAGCCGATTTATACAGTCTGGGAGCGGCAATCTTCTTTATGTTGACTGGTCAACTGCTGTACCCAGGAACCAGCGTTCGCGAGAAACTGCAGGCTCAGAAAACCGTTCCCAGCCCGGCGATTGAGCTGCTGTTGCCAGAACTACCGTTTGAAGTCGTGCAGGTTGTTGAGAGACTGCTGGCCAAAAAACCTAGCGACCGAATTCAGTCGGCTGTCGAATTGCAGGGGATTTTAAAGCCATTCTGCGAACGAAAAACATTATCGGTGCGGTTTCCCGACCTGTTGAAGGCTCGTTGGAAAGATGCTGAACAGCGGTTGAGGAAAGTCCAGCTAAAGGCAGCCCAGCGCGCAACCGGTCGCAATGGATCAACCGCCAGTAGTCAAGAAACGCTGGCCACAGCCGGGCCGGGCGATTCGATTGGATCAGACTTGTCGATCGAGCCGGCCAAGTCCCTGACCGCTTCCCCTCCACTTTCCAGCGAAGAGTGGCTCGAAACTCGAATCTTCGACCACCTGTCAAAGTCGGAACCAACAATTGGGCTGAATAGCTAAGGCGTCTTGCGCATTAGGTGGCCGATTGCAGCCGACTTTCTGGATGCCAGACTTAGCACGGCCGAGTTGTCAGGCGGTGAACAAGAACGTGCCAAACATGACCAGCCAGACGACATCTAGAAAGTGCCAATAGATCGCACAAAGCTTCACACCGTGGTGATACTCGTGGTCAAAACGGCCTTGCAGGCCATCACGAACCACCCAGGCCAAGACCCCTAAGCCACCCAAAAAGTGTAAGGCGTGAAGCATGATCAAAGCGAACAGCAGGCCAAATGAGTGGCCGGTCCCGACAGCCCGGAAATGCTGGGCCAATAGCTCTGCCAGGCTAACCCCTTGAATGATCAGGAAACAGCAACCAAGGCAGGCCGCAGCAACAAGGGCTTGGCGAAATGCTTGTTGCCGTTCGCGCCGGACGGCACGCAAAGCAAACTGAAGAGAGGCACTGCCAGCAAGCAGGACCACTGTGGCGACCCACAGCCCTATTGGCACTTTGCTGGTCTGAATCGAGGCCGCAGCACCAGGACCGAATCTCACCAGCAAAAAGGCTGCGAGGCCTGCGGCGAAGAAAACCCCCAGCGAAGCGATAAACAGATACAGCAGCAACTCGCCTTGCTGCAACACTTTTCTCGCTGGCACGGCGGGGACTCAATAACAGGTGATTCTAACGTTCGAACGGATGCGCTGGTCCAGTGGATGATAGGCCAACGAAGCTTACTTCGTCGCGCTTTTCTCAATCACAAATGGCCCGGCCGCATTGATTTCTCCCTGGTATTCGGAAGAGTCGACAAGCGTAAAGGCGATGAACAGCGTCATAAAAAAGAGCGAGAAGACCACCAGCAAGATATTGAGGGGCTTATCGTGACGCATGTGCATGAAATAGACCGCAACAAGAATCGCCTTTACCGTAGCGATTCCCATCGACACGAAAATTTCCGCTGAGCCCAGGCGAATGTTCGACATGTAGACCGTCAAAATCGTCAGAGCGATCAGAGAAACAAAGACCGCTATCAAGGTTGAAAGCGGCATTGCATGCCCCATCCCATGATCGTGATCATCGTGGTCGGCATGTGCGTGATTGGTGTGGGCCGCAGCAGTGGTCATAACGAACTTAAACTCTCTTTTAAGCGGATCCGTTGCCCGGCTTATCGCTGAATTTTCGAACGGACGATGTGACCTTCGTCCTCCTCAGGACGACGTTTGTGTCCCACAGCCAGCGACTAATGAATGAGATACAACAACGGGAATAGGTAAATCCAGATCAGGTCAACCAAGTGCCAATACAGGCCCACATAGTCGACCGGTCCAAAATACTCGGGTCCAAAGTGACCTTTGATTGATCGGTACAAAATCCACGAGATGGCAATCATGCCGGCGATAATGTGAATCCCATGCAACCCCGTGATACAGAAATAGATACTGAAGAAGAGACCAATGCGAGCAGGCATCGGACCAGTGACATGGGTCGAGTGCTCACTGTCATGGCTGTCATGCCCGGCACCCTCTCCATGATGAGCATTGGGATCGTAACTGAAGAGTGCCCCAGGGAGCAAACCCTCATGGATTTTGTGCGAGTACTCGATGTACTTGATCCCGAGGAAGGCAGCAGCACAGGCGATCGTGATGATCAGGTTAGTGATCAGTCCACGCTGCTGTCCCAATTGGGCGCAGCGAACCGCCCATGCCATAGTCAGGCTACTGAATAGCAGGACGATGGTGTTCACCATCCCCCAGGTCTTGTCGAGAAACTGATGACCATAGGCAAAAATCTCGGGATAATTCACCCGGAACAAGATGTAGGCAACAAACAGGCCACTGAAGAACATGACTTCTGTGATCAGAAACAACCAAATCCCAAGTTTGGCCGAATCGAACTGCTGCACCATCGTATCGAAGTGATGTGCCTGAAACGGATGATGGGCGTGATGCTCACCGTGCGCTTCGTGACCATGATCGGTCGCTGCAGTAGTCATGGTCGCTGACATCAATTCACCCTCGAAACCAGAACGAATTACGCGAAACTATTCGAACTCTTGTCTCTATCTCTGACTTGGTAAGCGTTGCTGCGATGAGTCAAGCCATTAGATTACTTGCAATGACTCACCGCAGAATAGTCAAATTGACGTGCAACCGCCTAATGCTCAAGAGGAACCACGTTTGGATCTTTGCGAAACCCACCCAACTGCGGATCGTAAACTTGTGTTTCGACAGCATAGGGATGATTGACTGAAGGAGTCTGTGAGAAGTTATCGTGCGGTGGAGGCGAGCTGCACTGCCATTCCAGCGTTGCCGAGCCCCAGGGATTGGCAGGAGCAGTCTTGCCCTTGAAAATCGAGTAGATGAGAGCGAACGCCGCGAGTGACAAACCAAGTCCCAGCACGTACGAGCCGAACGTCGAGAACTGGTGGAAGAACTGAAACTCGGGCAGGTAGTTGTAATAACGCCGCGGCATACCGCGAGCACCCATAACGAACTGTGGGAAGAATGTCGCATTGAAGCCGATGAACACCAGGAGAGCACTGATCTGCCCCATCGTCTCGTTATACATTTTGCCGGTCATCTTCGGCCACCAGTAGAAAACGCCACCGAGGAAGGCGACCATCGTGCCCCCCATCATCACGTAGTGGAAGTGAGCCACCACGAAGTATGTATCGTGTAAGTGGACATCGACCGACAATGCTCCGAGGAAGAGTCCTGTCAGCCCACCGATACTAAAGAGGAAGATAAAGGTCAGAGCGTAGCACATCGGCGTCGCGAAGCTGATCGATCCCTTGTACATGGTCGCCAGCCAGTTGAAGACCTTAATGGCTGAAGGGATCGAGACGCTGAAGGTCAAGAAACTGAAGATCACTGACGCCAGTTTGGACTGACCACTGGTAAACATGTGGTGGCCCCACACCAGGAAGCCCAACAGGGCGATAGCGAGACTGCTATAGGCAATAAACGTGTAACCGAAGATTGGCTTGCGACTGAAGGTCGAGATCAATTCGCTGACCACCCCCATCGCAGGAAGAATCATGATGTACACGGCTGGGTGCGAATAGAACCAGAAAAAGTGCTGAAAGAGAACAGGGTCCCCACCCAGCTTCGGATCAAAAATCCCGATCCCCATCAGCCGCTCGCAGATGAGGAGCAACAACGTGATCCCGAGAACAGGAGTCGCCAACACCTGGATGATCGCGGTCGCGTAAGTCGCCCACAGGAAGAGTGGCATCCGGAACCAGGTCATGCCGGGAGGTCGCATGGTGTGAATCGTCACAATGAAGTTCAGCCCCGTGAAAATTGAGCTGAACCCGAGGACAAAAACCCCCATCGTGGCGAGAACAACACTCGTGTTGGTGGCCGTACTGTACGGGGTGTAGAACGTCCACCCGGTGTCGAGACCCCCTGCCAGAATCGCAGTAACAAGGAAGATGGCTCCGAATATCCACAGGTAAAAGCTACCCAGGTTCATCTTCGGGAAGGCCACGTCTTTGGCCCCCAGCATAATGGGTAGAACGAAGTTTCCCAGCGCCGCAGGGATGCCAGGAATAATGAACAAGAAGACCATCACGGCCCCGTGAAGGGTGAACATGTGGTTGTAGACATCATGACTCATCCACGAGACGCTGTTCCCCGTGAGGAGTTTTGTCCGGAGGATGAGGGCCATGATCCCCCCAATCAAAAACGAGCTGCTGGTGCACGCGAGGTACATCAGACCAATTCGTTTGTGATCGAGCGTTAATGCCCATGACGCGAAACCCCTTGTATGAGTCAAGAAGTTATCAGGCGCCGTGGAGCGACCAAGTGGTTGCACCAATCCACTTCCAGCCGGAATCTCTGTCGTGGCCATACGAAAGCCTCCCAACCCAAAATACTTAAACGAACTTAGTTGTCTTAAATCTGGTCGTGGCGGCAAAACTACCGCAAGGTGTCTGCGACGAAACCTGTTGAAAAATTAGTTTTTCAGCGACTTAATGTATTCAATCAGCCCATCGATCTGCTTGTCTCGCAATTGACCTTTGTAGGTTGGCATCACGGGCCGGAAACCAGCTCGCACTTTGGCTGTCGGCTCGATGATGGATTCACGAATGTAGTTTTCGTCGATGACGTGCTTGGACCCGTCAGCAAATGCCTGCTCGGTGCCGAACGTCCCTTTAAATGATGGGCCTGTCCCGGCCACTCCGTCAATTGAATGGCAACCAGAACAGCCACGCCTTTTGTACATCAATCCACCCAACTCGACTGGTGGCAATTCATCGAGTTTCATGACAGCCTGATCAAGCCACCGTTCGAATTCCCCCGATGGATGGGTTGTCACCTTTGCCAGCATTTCAGAATGCTTGGTACCGCAATATTCAGTACAGAAGAGCTGAAATTCTCCCTGCCGATTCGCATTAAACCACAAAGACGTGTACCGCCCTGGAACAACGTCCTGCTTCACTCGGAAGGCAGGGATGTAGAGACTGTGCAGCACATCATCCGACCCCATAATCAGCTTTACGGGTCGATCCATCGGAACATGCAGGTCACTATCTGCGTAGCCGTTGGGGTATGTAAACGTCCAGTTCCACTTCTTGGCGGTTACCTTGATTTCGTATGAGTTAGCTGGAGCATCACGCAGGTCCAGGAAACCGGTGAAGCCCCAGTAAAAAATCAACAGGACAAGCAACGACGGGAGGACCGACCAGGTCACTTCCAATGTGTTGTTATGACTTGTCGACGTAGGGGGGAGGTTCATGTCCTTCCGGCGGTAGACCACCATGAAGTAAACCATCACCGCCAGAATCAACACGAAGAAAACAATGTTGATCCACAGGATGAAATAGAACATCCAATCGACTTCGGCTGCGATCGTCGAACTGGGGGCTGGAAACCAAAACCCGTTTTCGATCGCGGCTGGAGCCTGAGCGAACAGCGATGTTAGCGAACTAATCGGATTCATACGGCACTCATCGTTTTCGGAAGAATATCAGCAGAAGTCGTTGTCTGGTGCGGGTCAACTAGCACGACTTGCTTGGCCATTGCCCGCTCGCGTCGATACGCAAATGTCAATGCGGAACCAATCAACAGCACTGTGATCGCCCCACCGAACTGCATGGCACGCACAGCAGCAGGCCCGTATCGACCGGTTGATGGATCATAGTGAAAGCAGAACAGGAGGAATTGCTCCATCGCCGTTCCAATCTTCCCCTCACCCGCTTCAAACAGCGACAACTTAACCGTCTGAGGATCGAACTTGATTCCATACAAATAACGAGACAGCTTTCCATCCGGCGTACATAGCATAAAGACGGCGGTGTGTGCGTACTCTTTTCGCTCACGAACATACTTGTACCTGAAGCCAGTCGCCTCGGTGACGGCAGCGATTGACTTTGAGGAGCCGACTAGAAAATGCCAGCCACTGGCGGTTTTCGGGCGATCGTATTCTGTTATGTATCGATCTTTCGTCTCTTTCGCACGGGTTGGTGTTTCGAGAGGGTCGATGCTGATCGAAACAACATCAAACTCTGTCCCGGCCGACCAGTCCAAGTCTTTCAGGCAATTGACGAGCCCGCTCAGTTGCAGGTTGCACAGCATTGGGCAGTTCGAATAGTTCATCGATAAGATGATTGGCCTTTTGCCACTGCAGAGTGAACCCAGTGTGACTTGTTGACCCCGGTCGTTCGTAAAAACTGTTCCCAATGGGAGCGATTCGCCCAAATGCTCTCTCACGCCGACATCAGCCAGTTGCTGGGGAAGTTCAGTTTCGGGGTGTGCCAGCGCGACGCCGCCCAGACCACCCAAGAGCGGGCAGCACAAAAGCGTCGTCGCAAATAGCACTCTAGCGAACATCATCACCTTTCGGGGCCGACAGATCACGAACAACGATCTCCATTGCCTTATCAATTGGAATGGCGACTTGATTCTTTTTGCGATCGACCCAGCCGTAACTTTGCAGTTTTCCACGTTGTTGATTCAGCACATCGTCTGATTTCAACTCGGGCTGAGCGATCACCCGCTCT
>JAIXVG010000289.1 GCA_027483145.1 Planctomyces sp. | reverse complement strand
TCCCGGACAGTGGACGAACAGGAAAGCGAGTCCCGCGTGCCCTCCCTTACACCCAGAGAAGTTCTGGCCCTTTGTCGAGAACGTGAGATTCGGGCAGTTGACTTGCGTTTCATGGACTTTCCAGGAACTCAAAAGCACTTTACCATTCCCGCAAATGCTTTGACAGAAAGGTCTTTCGACGACGGATTTGGGTTTGATGGATCATCGATCCGGGGTTGGCAGACGATCAACGAAAGTGACATGCTGGTCGTTCCGGAACCAGCAACGGCGGTTGTTGATCCGTTCATGCCGCAGACGATTGCCATGACCTGCAACATTCAAGACCCGATTACCCGCGAGGACTATGCTAAAGATCCGCGCAACGTTGCGCGAAAAGCAGAAAAGTATATGCGGTCGACCGGAATCGCCGATTTGGCCAACTTTGCGCCAGAGGTCGAGTTCTTTGTGTTTGACGATGTGCGGTTCGACCAGTCCGAGCACCAGGGTTTCTACCATATTGAAAGCCGGGAAGGCCAATGGTCGCGGGGAACGCCGGGAACCGGGGCGAATCGGGGGCATCAGATTCGGTACAAGGAGGGGTATTTCCCCGTTCCGCCGACCGATACTCTCCAGAATCTGCGAACGGAAGTGATGCTGACACTGCTCGATTGTGGCGTCAATATCGAGGGGCAATGTCACGAAGTGGCAACGGCCGGGCAATGCGAAGTCGACTTTGGGCCAAAAAGCCTGCTGACCACAGCCGACCATTTGCTGTTGTGCAAATACGTGGTGAAGAACGTTGCGGCGCGGCATGGACGAACAGCCACGTTTATGCCGAAGCCGATCTGGAATGACAACGGCTCGGGGCTGCATCTCCATTTCTCGTTGTGGAAGAACAACCACAATCTGTTCGCCGGCTCGGGGTATGCGGGGTTAAGCGATACAGCCATGTATGCTCTGGGTGGCATCTTGAAGCATGCCTATGCGATCGCAGCGTTCGCCTGCCCGACGACCAACAGCTATAAGCGGCTCGTTCCCGGATTTGAAGCACCAGTCAACCTGACCTACAGCAGCCGGAATCGCTCGGCTGCGGTTCGCATTCCGGTTAACTCGCCACGGCCGGAAGACAAGCGTCTCGAATTTCGATGTCCCGACCCGGCATGTAATGGGTATCTCGCAATGGCAGCCATGCTGATGGCGGCGATTGATGGGATTCAACATCGGATCGACCCGGGGCCACCACTGGATAAGGACATTTACGACCTGCGTCCGGAAGAATTAATTGGTGTCCCAAAAACACCCGGGAGCCTGGAAGAAGCCCTCGACGGTCTGGCAGCAGACCACGAGTTTCTGCTGCGGGGAGATGTCTTCACTGAAGACGTGATTGATACCTGGATCTGGTACAAGACCGAGCATGAAGTCAATGCGCTACGGCAGCGGCCTCATCCGTATGAGTTTGCAATGTACTTCGACCAGTAGGTCTCACTGCACGATCACGGTCTGCCGGTGATTGGATTCGAGTTGGTCAGGTTATGCCTGATCGCTCTTTGGCTACCACTGACCTTGGACTGGGGGGTCGTCGTGCACAGCCTGACCTGCGGTCTGGAGCATTCGGGAGAAGAAGTGCTTGCAAGCCAGCACTAGCACCCATCGCCTCGGCATGCTTTGTACATGCTGGCACTTTGCGTGGGGCATTCATCGAAATCTCATTGTTTACGATTGTCGAATTGATCGAAACAGCGTCTACTCTGGCAGGTCGATGGTCTGCGGGAAGACGGGGCATGTAACGACGGGCCCGATTGCGTCCTGAGCGTTTCCCCCTCATGGCTGATCCGAAAACTCTTTGACTCAGCGGCGTTTACGCCGTGTCGAAAAACCAGAGAACAGGCACAACCGCGTTATCGGATTGGTTCGTCATGCAGGCCAGATGGTGAGACCTCGTCGCGCTCTCGTTGTATCGCTGTTATTCAAAAAGGGATGGTGGAATGCAGAAGTATCTGGCTGAATTCATTGGGACGTTTTTGTTCGTCACTACCATTGGGATGACGGTGATCAATCCTGGAGGGGCTGGGCCAATGGCTCCGCTGGCGATTGGATCGGCCTTGATGGTGATGATTTTCGCGGGGGGACATATTTCGGGGGGGCACTTTAACCCGGCTGTCACGCTGGCGGTGTTCATTCGTGGTAAGTGCTCGTGGGCTGATGTGGTGCCGTATTGGATCAGCCAGTGTGGAGCTGCGGCGGCGGCCGCCCAGTTAGTGCTGTTCCTGAAAGGGGACGGAGCTGTCATCGAAGCGATGAAGCCCGATATCGTGCGGGCGCTGGTGTCGGAAGCGCTGTATACATTCGCGCTGTGCTATGTCGTGCTGAATGTTGCGACCGCGAAAGGGACGGCCGGGAATTCGTTCTATGGGCTGGCGATTGGGTTTACGGTCTTGATTGGGGCCTATGCGGTCGGTGGAATTTCTGGTGGGGCCTTCAACCCGGCTGTAGCCGTTGGGATTACATTCATGGGGCTTTCAAGCTGGGCGAACATCTGGATTTTTATGGCAGGGAATTTCGCCGGGGCGATTGTGGCAGCGGTTGCCTATAAGGCGATTGCACCAGCAGACACGGCGGCTTAGTTTCTGTTGACAGCTTGACGGCAGCGGTGAAGTCCAAAAACGGGTTCTACCGCGAAGACGCAAAGGTCGCGAAGGGGAATTCATTCTTTGCGACCTTTGCGTCTTCGCGGTGAATCAGTTCAATCTAGGAATCGCCTACGCCCAACCATGTGGCAGCATGCGTTTTCTGCTGGAGCTCATGGCCTATCTGGTCACGTCTTTTCGTACGCTGAATTCGAGCTTCCAGCGTCCCTGGCCCTGGGTGCCAATACAGGAAAGTTCGAGCACCCCTAGTTCGGTGATGGCAGCATGAAACTGGACGGGGACGTAATGAGCAGACCCGGTGGTTGAAGCGATAGCCGGATCGACATCGAGGCTGGCTTCGAGAGAATCGGTCTCTTCCAGTTCATCGGGTGACCACCTGGTCAGCCGGCTGCCGGCTTGATCATCCTTGCGAACGCTGGAGCTGAAGAAGCGGAACTTGGCACGCCGGCCAACGATCAATCCAACCGGGTCGGCTGGGACATCGAGGCTGGTTCCTTCTTCCATTCCAAAAGGAACTACACACAACGACCTGAGGGGACGCGGAGCACCGGGAACAGCCAGCCCGGCTGTTTCGATGCCAATGTAGTAGCTGCGAGCAGTCCCACCACGAATGCGGACGCCGCCACCTTGTTTGGCCCAGCCATAGTAAGCAGCTCCCTTCGCGACCGAGTGATCAAGGTCGGGTGTACCCGAAAGCCGCTGCGGGGCGGGTTGGTTGGGGTACCAACTGGCGATGGTCTCCAGAAGGCGTTCTTGAAACGCATGGGCCTTGAAGACGCCCCCATTAAACAAAACATGAGTCGGGTAAACGGGCTTGTTTTCGCTGGTGGCATGCTCCGCGAGGAAGCTAGCCAAGTGCTTGGTGATGGCGGGTTCGTTCTCGAAGGGAAGCCCGATCTCTTGAAAGCCAGAGGCTGGTTCGCGACTTGGTTCTTCGCTGGCATTACAGGGAGGGAAGAAGCCTTCGAGCAATAGCTGCAAAATCGTCTGTGGTTCGACCTGAACCGAGACCGTCCCACCGATGAGCTTGCTCCCCCGACCCAAGACTGAGATGGTGTGGTTTTTGGGAGGAGGGCTGGCGAGTAAAGCCTCTTTGGCAGCTCGACACGAATGCCACAGTGAAACCGATTGCCAGGGATCAAGCGAGACTTTTTTTGCTTCGAACAAGGTCGAAACCTGATGAGCGATGGCAAGGTCCATGTTGTCCCCGCCAATCAGGAGGTGGTGACCCACGGCCATGCGCTTTAAGAAAAGCTCTCCCCCTTCTTCTGCAACACCAACCAAAGTGAGATCGGTCGTCCCGCCACCAACGTCGCAGACCAGCAGAGTTTCGCCCAGTTTGATGGCGCGGCGCCAATCGTCGCCACAGGTAGCGAGCCACGCATAGACGGCCGCTTGAGGTTCTTCCAGTAACACCAGGTTCGCGGGTAAACCAGCAGCAAACGCTGCCTCACGGGTCAACTCACGAGCGCTGGCATCAAACGAGGCGGGGACCGTTAGAACAACTTGCTGATCTGCCAGCGGATCACCAGGAAAGTGATGATTCCAGGCGTTCACCAAGTGTTCGAGAAAGCGCCTGGTAGCAGTAACGGGAGAGATCTTGGTAATGGAGTCGTCTGCCCCCCACGGCAGAATCGGAGCGTGCCGATCGACTTTGCTATAGCAAAGCCAGCTTTTGGCAGCTCCGATCGTTTGATCGGGACGCTCGGCCGATTGGCGTCTGGCCCATTCCCCTACGGCGTAGTTGGTCGGGCCACCCCAGGGGAGGGCGAACGATTCAGCCTGATCGTGAGGGCCAGCCAGATAAAGAAACGAAGGAAGCGAGCTGCGAGCCTCGATGGTCGACGGGGCCACTAACTGAGGAATAGGCAATAACTGAATGGCAGGTTGCTCGCCGGTTGTTGGCCCACTTGGCACAGGTGCATAGGCCACCACGCTGTTGGTTGTCCCTAAATCGATTCCAACGATGTAAGCAGCAGGCATGCGACGGTGGCTCTTTCACTGTTGTGCAAACGAATACGGTCCTGTGGAAGGATATCGCACTGTGTGAAAATCGCCGAGCCTTGAGATGGAAATGGGGCCAGACTAACGAACTGGGCTGCTCACAAAAACAACAAGGTCGACACAGCAGACCTGTATCGACCTTGCGAAATCAGACGATGGGACTTGCCACTCGGGCGGCCCCAGATAGCCGACTACTTAGGGGCCACGGCATCGACGGCACCCTTGGCGGCGTCAGCGGCGCTATCGGCAGCACCCTTCACAGCGTCTGCGGCAGCTGCTGCACCTTCTTTAACGGCTTCGCCAGCGGCAGCAGCGCCGTCCTTAGCAGCTTCGCTCATTTTGGCGGCCCCTTCAGCGGCCTTTTTCGCAGCTTCTTCACCCATCTTGGCAGACTCGGCCGCATGTGCTGCCGGAGTAGATGATGGGGCTTTTGCTGCTGGGGCAGCAGGTTCACAACCGGCAAACATAACAAGCGTCAGCAAACAACCGGCGATCTTCTTCATTGGTAGTCGTCCCTAAGTGGTGAGTCGTTTGGAAAGCCAAACCTGAATTTCCCCGAGGATTTGTCACGCAACTCCGCTCGGCCAAATCAATTGACTAGCGTCGATCGCACAGACTGAATCGGGCATCTGCAGAACACGGCTACTTATAAGGATGCGGCCTCTTTGATTCGCGTGCAAGTCAGAATTGGCTTTATGGCCAATTCCGAGCTGGTTTTGCAGATGGCTTGCGATCGTCTTGACCCGACTCGTGCGGCAAGCGCAACCCGGGAAACAGGCGTTACCACGCAAGTTTACCTGTTGGGAGTTTTCAAACGGTTTCTCGACGGAGTCTGCTGATGGGCTTGGGTTTGGAGATGGCTGGAGAACTGAAATGGCCGGCTGGGTCAGTCAACCGGATCCCACTGAAACTGGCAGCACACAATTCGGGGTTGGGGATGTTCGATGGCCAGGGAGCAGGAGAACTCTTCGCCGACTGCCAATTGAATCAGTGACCAGCGGGAAACCGGGCCTGCAGCGGGGTGCAGTGTCTCAATGCGGCAAGCCGAACCCGGGGAAACACTAACTTTGAAGGAGTCGAGCGGGCAGGAGAGCCCTTCCCCTAAGGCCTTTATGACGGCCTCTTTTCGGGTCCAGCAGTCAAAAAATGCCTGCCGCTGGGTCAAGCCGGAAAGTTGAGCCAGTTCGGCCGCCTCTTCGGGGCAGAAGAAACGCCGGGCAAGACCTAGGCCATCAAGGTCGCCGCGGCGGCGTTCGAGATCGATTCCAAGACTGTCGTGGGAGCCGGAAGTGACGGCCAGCGTGGCCATTCCATGGGAGTGAGAGACGCTGAACCGAGGGGTGGGAACCCCTTCGACCGGCACCAGCGACGGTTTTCCATAGGCTGAGTAGGTAAACCGAAGTTGGGAGGGTGGCTGGCGGGTCCAATTTCCTAACAGGGTTCGTAAGGCAGCGCGGCACAATACAAAGTCGTTCCGGGACTCGTCCCGCAAGTACCGCTTCGCCCGGGCCACTTCATCGGGAGAGAGGCAACTCCAAGCCTGCTCAAATCTTACGGAGGAAGCATCTCGCAAGGACAGGCCCGTTACCAGGATCGAATCGGGTTGATGGAGGTCGTGTGATATCGACCAATCTGTCCCCGTTTCAGGAAGCAGAGCCCATTCGGCAAAGGGAAAACTGACCGTTTCCAATGGGGCTAATCCTGCCGAAGGCTAACGCTGCTGTGATGGAACTAGGAAAACGCTTGCATCCACAAGCGGTGATCGCCAATTGCGGACAGGGCGCTGGCGACAAATGGCCAGAGCGATTCCTAACGGGAATCGCGATGAAACGCCTGAAATTCATTCCTGAAAAGGAGATCAAAAACCCAGACTTGCCGAATGGAC
>JAIXVG010000133.1 GCA_027483145.1 Planctomyces sp. | reverse complement strand
GTCGAGCAGAATCAAATCTGGTTCATGCTTGGCAACTAGTTCCAGCGTCTGCTGGCCATCCCCTGCCAGAAACACCTCGTAAGGTTCGTCTGCCAGGTAGGCTTCCAGCAGCTCACAATTCTGCAGATTGTCGTCGGCGATCAGTAGCCGCGAGGGTGTCGTCATAAGGATGTCTGCCGTCTGTACAAACAAGGATTACCGAAAATCGACCACAAACTGTCGACTCGGTGTTTGAGAATTGCTGTTCAAACAGGGTAAGTTATCGCACAGCGTCATTTCAGGAAACCAACCTCGCGATGGAAACGGGCATTCGGGCTGCCGCAGGTTGCTTTCCCGCCGCGAGGAAGCGGTTCCGATCTAGCTGTCCCTCACCATCATGTCGACTGGTTATTGGTAAAAAAAGGTCGTTCCCTTGTCCGGCTCCATTTCTTCGAGCAAAAACCCAGCTTCGAGCAAGAACTCGGCCTCCAAAAGCAAATTAGGGGGGCTTCGAAGCTCTGGCGGACGGACGCTGAAAACAACGCTTAGGTCGACGGCCCGAGCGATCAAGAAAAACTATTGGTTATGGCCTCTGCTGGCGGCACTGGCCATCGGCCTGGGTGGGTGGCAACTCGAGCAGTACTTGGCCGGACTGGCCCAATCCGCCGTCGCTTCACAATTGACAACGACGGTGAACGTGCAGGTTGAGTCGCTGTCGTTGTGGGCCAATAACCAAAAGTCGATTAACAACTCGCTCGCCTCCGATACAGAATTGGTCAAGATTGCGCAGGAATTGCTAGCGGAATCTGAACGAATTGGTGGAGACAGGATTCAGCTACTGCAATCGGCTGCTGGAAAGCAATTTGTGAAGAAGGGCAGCGAGTATTGCCACCACCAAGGATATATCGCTTTTCAGTTGATTTCTCCCAAGCGGCTGGTCATCGCGGGGACACCTGAAGAACTGGTTGGCAAAGAGCGAACAGGCTTTGTGTCCGAGTTTTTGCAAAAGGCCTTGCTAGGTGAAACAACGGTTTCGAGGCCCTTTCCCAGTCAGGCTGCGGTCGAAGACATTGCCGGGGTCATTCGGACCGGAGTTCCGACAATGCTGACCGTTGGGCCAGTTAAAGATGAAGCTGGTCATGTCATTGCAATTTTGGCGCTGCAGCAGCGCCCCGAACGCGACTTTACTCGCATTCTACAGCTCGCCCGCCCGGGGAAAACTGGGGAGTGCTACGCATTTGATCGCAACGGCATGTTTTTGTCGAATAGCCGATTTGATGATCAATTGATCAAAGCCGGTCTCTTGCCGGATGTGACCGGGTCGCAGTCGATGTTGACGCTGCAGATGCGAAATCCAGGTGTCGACATGATGCTGGGTGGTCGCCCCGAAAAACGCCGGCAAGATCAACCAATCACCGCGCTATTGGCCAAAGCTCAAAAGGTCATTGAGGCTTACGAAAAAGAGTTGGAAACTGGAGGAGAACGCCCGGCGCTGGAAGATGTGCTGGTCAACAGCTATCTCGACTATCGGGGCGTACCGCAAGCTGGTGCATTTCGCTGGCTGCCCGAATGGGGATTGGGGGTTGCTGCTGAAGTCGACTATGCCGAAGCATTCGAGTTGTTGGGGGTGTTTCGAACAATTCTTTATGGTGTCATGGCCCTGTTGGGAATGAGCACGATGGGGCTGTTGCTCGCAGCACAATATATGGACCGGTACCGCCGCGAAGCCCTCGCTGCTGCGATTGAGGGAAAACAGATTGGGCAGTATACGCTAGAAGAGAAGATTGGCGAAGGAGGGATGGGGAGCGTCTATCGCGGGCGGCATGCCCTAATGCGGCGCCCAACGGCCATAAAGTTACTGGGTGCGGAACGGACGACCGATGCGGCCATTTCTCGCTTCGAGCGAGAAGTTCAGCAGACGTGTGTTCTGAACCATCCGAACACGATTTCAATCTTCGACTTCGGCCGAACTCCCGAAGGGGTGTTTTTTTACGCCATGGAGTTTCTGGATGGGGTGGACCTGGAAAAACTAGTGCAGCGTTATGGTCCTCAGCCGGCCGGGCGTGTCATTCATTTACTGCGTCAGATTTGTGGTTCGCTCACTGAAGCGCATGAGCTGGGCCTGGTGCATCGCGACATCAAGCCGGCCAACATCATCATCAGTCGTCGTGGTGGAGTCGGCGACTTCGTCAAGGTGATGGACTTCGGTTTGGTGAAGGCAGTCGACGGGGCCAAGGCAGCTAACCTGACAAGTGCCAACGCTCTGACGGGAACACCCTTGTACATGCCGCCGGAAGCGATTCAATCGCCGGAGAAGGTAGAAGCCCGCAGTGACCTCTACGCGGTGGGCGGGGTTGGCTATTACCTGGTGACAGGTCAGACGTTGTTTTCCGGGGACAACGTCATGGATATCTGTATGAAGCAGGTCAACGAGCTCCCTCCAAAGCCCTCTGAGCGACTGGGAAAGACGGTTCCGGAAGACCTTGAAGCGTTGATTATGTCGTGTCTAGCCAAGTCGCTTGATGACCGGCCTATGTCGGCCCGCAATATGCTGTCGCAGTTGGAACGACTGGCCGATGCTCGCTCCTGGACGGCCGAGCAGGCTGATGTCTGGTGGGACGACTTCGCTGCCGGTCGGGCGCCGACAATGGCTGGGCCTGTTAGTGGGCGATCGACATCTCAATCGACCGCGATGCAAACATTGATTGTGCCAAGCCGCTAATTGCGGGATTACGGCTTGGTTTTGTGGTCTGGCGAAGGGCAAACTACTCTTGTAGTTGTTTCAAGACCCTCTGGTGGAACAAACAGCAACATGAACTGCCGAGCAAAACCTGCCTCCAACCGGGTTTTGGAAGGGCCTCTAGTCGCCAGACCTGATAACCGTGCCAACCTACCACGGCGGGCTGGTCGCCAAGATTGTCCCAGAGCCGTTGGTAATGGCGTTTTCAGCGACCAATTTGGGCTTCGTTACGCAGCCCTTCGCCGCGCTGCAACAAGTCCTGGCTCGACGAGACAACACGGGGTTGCAAGCGATAGTTGAAGCGTTGGCGGTCTGTCACCCGCGTCGGTAGCAGATTGTCAGAGAAAAACTCGACGACCGGATACTGGTACCAGGGAGGGGGAACGGTCTGCAGCAAAGAGAGGGTTTCGTAGCCATCCTTAATAAGCGTCACCTGCCGCTTGCCATAGTAGGTGAAGTCGACTGAGACCGGGGTGAAACCGACTTCTTCCCCATCAACCAGCACGAGTGCACCGGGCGGATCGGATTGCATCATCAGGCGGCGCGACACACAGCCTGGTTGAGTGAACACCAGGACCAGCACCGACAACCAGAATAGCCTGCGATAATTGAGAATCATCGATACGAGTCGCAAAACCAATTGGTGGTGTAGTCGCGTCAAAACTTGGATGAACGCCAAATTGTTGGGGATACTCGAATTACTCTAAATGGCCAAGACCAATTGATGGGTCTGACATTGGAGAGAATGGGGCTAATTGGTAGCTTTTTCGGTCGTGGGGAATTCTGTCCTGAAATCTTGAATGATGCTCAAGGCTATGTTGGCCTGGTCATTTTTCCTGCTTTCTCTGGTTTGACAATTTGAGCTCGGGTCGTCTGACTTCCCAATTGCCCCAGATTTGCCAGATTAAGCAACAACAAGAAGAAATGTTTAGTCGAAGCGTTGGCGACTGCCATCTGGCTGCCGCTATATCGCAGCGGAAAAGGTTCGTTGTCCATGGATTGGAAGCCGCTACGGCATCGGGCTGAGTACCTGGCGTTTTTATGCGTCGTTGCGGTGTGCGACGCCCTCCCGTCGCGCCTGACCCATGCCCTGGCTCATGGGCTGGCGATGGTGGTTCATTACGTTTTGCCCGCGCGGTTGAGTCGCTACCCCGTCGCCCGAGAGAATCTGATCCGGGCCTTTGGCGATCAATGGACCGAGGCAGACCGGCGGCGCACCGTCTATCGGATGTGGGTTCATCTGTTTCGGATGGTTGTTGAGATCATTCAATCCCCTCGCAAACTGCACCTTTACAGCTATCGAAGAATCGTAGAGTTCGCCGACTTTCAACCTTGTGTTGAAGCCATGACCAGCGGCCGACGGGTTCTCCTATTGGGGGGGCACTTCGGCAACTGGGAGATGGGGATCGCCATTTTTGGGCTTTGGGGTTTTCCGATGGGGGTTGTTGCCCGGGAGCTTGATAACCCATATCTGAACGATTGGTTTCAGCGGTATCGCGAATCGACCGGGCATCGGATGCTGGCCAAAAGTGGTGGCTATGACGAAATGCTGGAACTGCTGAAGCGGGGGGGAAATTTGGCTTTGCTGTGCGATCAGGATGCAGGGCCACGAGGGGTGTTCGTCGATTTTTTTGGAACCCCTGCATCAACATTCAAATCGCTGGCTCTTTTAAGCCTGGAATACGATGCACTGATTGTCGTGGGGTATGCGATTCGTAAGCCAACTCGCGGGGCAACTTGGACCCGCTATGAAACTGGCTGCGAAGCGGTGATCGATCCGCGGCAGCACACTGGCAGCAACGCCGTGCGTGAGATTACTGAACTGTATACCCAGGCGCTGGAGCGAGCGATTCGCCGCGCGCCGGAACAGTACTTTTGGGTTCATCGCCGTTGGAAAAGCCAGCCTCGTTCAAGGAAAGGGGCCGCTACTGATAACGGGGATGGGGCAGCAAAGATGGTTGGTTGACTGAAGTATCTGGGGAAGGATTGGATTTCGCATGGAAAAAGTGCTGCTGGGATTGGCGGCTGATATCCCCTTGGGAACCGCTCGCGAGTTTGTCGCCAATGGACGAGTACTGGCCGTCTTTGCGACTAACTCGGGCTACATGGCACTTGATGGGCTATGTGCCCACGCTGGAGGTCCGCTGGCCAAGGGGAAAATCCAAGGGGGCGTGGTGACTTGCCCCTGGCATGGCTGGCAATACGAACTGTCAACTGGTCGTCATTGCCTGAGCGCCGGCGTTTCTCAAGCGTGTTTTACGGTGGTGCTCGAAGAGGATCAGCTTTATGTGCTGATGCCGGCCACAGTCGATTAGCGACAACGATTCAGCTTCAATCTGCTACGCCTTGGTTTACTTGTCGGCGTGGACCTCGTCAGCGAGTATCGCCACGAACTGGTTACCAGTGAATCGCCAGATGCCCGCTCGGGAAGTCGGTGTCGGCAGTGCCATCGAGCGGGAAATCGAGGGTGGCGGTCAGGTCTCCGGCTGGAACGAAAGAGGATGGAACTCCGGCCAGACTCAAAAAGTTGTGAAGAAGTTGATGCCCCCCTTCGGTCAAGATTGATTCGGGGTGAAACTGGACTCCCCAGACCGGGTGCGAACGATGCTTGAGCCCCATGATCAGGCCATCTCCCTGGGCGATTACCTCTAGCTCGGCTGGTAGGTTTCGCTCGTTGACGACCAGGGAATGGTATCGCATGGCGCGAAATGGCTTTGGCAGGCCGCCGAACAGCGGAGAATCGCTGTAGTCGATGAGGGATGTCTTGCCGTGGACCGGACGGGGTGCCCGAATGACTTCACCACCATACGCGACCGCCAACGCTTGATGACCGAGACATACCCCCAAAATGGGGATGTGCGGGCCAAGTTGCTGAACCAGCTCGATGGAAACACCGGCTTCGCGAGGTGTGCATGGCCCGGGCGAAATGATGATTGCGGCCGGTTGCAATTGTTGAACTTGATTCACCGAAAGGGCGTCATTGCGACAGACCTTTGTTTCGACACCCAATTCACACAGGTAACGTGACAAATTGAAGACGAAGCTGTCGTAGTTGTCGATCAACAGAATCATTGGATCTTACAGTGCCCCTAGCATACCGGCTGCTTTATGCCAGGTTTCTTCATATTCAGTCTCGGGATCAGAATCGGCAACAATTCCGCCACCAACCCCGCATTGCCACCACCCTCCTTTGCCAACAAACGTGCGAATGAGCAGATTGCTGTCGGCAGCACCACCAAACGAACGGTAAAACAGGCTGCCAGTATAGGCTCCGCGGGTATGAGGTTCGAGTTCAGCAATGATTTCCTGAGCACGGACTTTGGGAGCACCGGTGATTGACCCCCCAGGCCAAGTGGCCGCAATCAATCTGGAAAATGAGACATCGGGTGAAAGCTCGCCCCGTACTTCTGAAACGAGATGCTGCACCGTTTCATAGGTTTCGGCAGCGCATAATTGCGGAACACGAATCGTGCCCGGGGTACAGACTCGCGACAAGTCATTGCGCAGTAAGTCGACAATCATCAGGTTCTCTGACCGATCCTTTTCGCTTTCCAGTAACTCTTGACGCATGAAGATTTCGGCCTGCGGTGAAGCGGGACGCCGCCGAGTTCCCTTAATCGGTCGCGTTGAGACTTCAAATCGATTGGCTCCGTCTGGCCTGCACCCGACAAGGGGTTCAACCTTGAGGAATCGTTCTGGAGAGGCGCTGACGATCGACCAGTCAGAACCAATC
>JAIXVG010000300.1 GCA_027483145.1 Planctomyces sp. | reverse complement strand
TGTGCTTCCCCGTTGCCAGTTCTGCGACAAAATTGCGAATCTCACTCGCGCGAAGTAATGGAGCAATCGAGTGGACCTGGACGACATAGTCGCATGGATGCTTATCCATGAACTCCATCACGAAGTCTTCGCTGGTGACATCGTCCCGCGAGAGTTCTTCGGGCCGCAGGTGGAATTTTGCGCCATGCTTTTCGGCGTACGGGGCAAAGACGTCTGCTTCAGAATTAACCCAGACCTCGCTGAAGACGCCGCTGTGTAATGCCCTTAGGACCGCGTACTCGACAAGGGTTTTGCCATCCAGTTCCCGCAGGTTCTTTTGCTTGAGCCGCTTACTTCCCAGACGAGCGGGAATCATCGCAATCATCTTCGGAGGGGTCGTCATGCAAGTTTCCAATTAATTGGCTGGCAAGAAAAACGTTCGGGCCTGCCACGTTGTTACAACTGAAATTGGGCCACGTTCATATTCTGGTAGCCGTCGCGGTTCCACTCTTCGATACCCATGAACGAATCGAGAATCATGTGCAGCAAAACCTGATGGGCACATTCGACAATTCCATAGGTCTTGCCGGGTACATAAAAGTTCACGTCCCCTGCCTTACGGCTTTTGTTGTCTGGTTTCAGGCCTGAGAGGGTCAACACATGGCAACCCAACTGGCGTGCAGTCTCAATCACCTTCAAGACGTTCGGTGAGTTACCGGAACTGCTGATCGTGGTCACCACATCGCCTGGCTTGGCGAACCGCTCCAGGTACATCGCGAAGGCCGCGTTGAAGTCGATATCGTTGGCCAGCGCGGTCATCAGGACGGTGCTTGACAGACTCATCGAGCGGATTCCTCCGTTCTTGGTCCAATCAAGGGCCATGTGATCGGCGAAGGCTGCACTGGCTCCGTTGCCAAAAAAGAACTGGGTTCCCCCACGAGCCTGTAAATCCTTCAGCATGCTGACAGCGGCCGTGAGACCTTCTTCCAGGCTGGAGACCGAGCCTCCCAGCGCGGCATCGCTACTCGAAAGAACATCCGCCATCGACTTCAAATAACTGGTACTGTACGTCATGCGGCCATTTCCCATGCTTCAAACGTCGATCCAGGCGACTCGTGCTCACAAAATGTCACTCAAGGACCATGCCTGGCCAAGGGTGATTCGCGCCAGTCCAGCAAAGTCCCGCTGGGGCGAACAGCCACCAGGCCCTTAACACCGCAAATAATGCGCCGCTTTGGACCTTCTGGGAGCATGTCGAGGCAACTGACTGCAGACTAAATTCAGATCGACCCACCGTCAAACCGTGTCGGGCGAGTTCACCAAATTTCAGCAAGAGTTTTTTTGAAGCAAGATTGCGACACCTGCAAACGGTGCGAAGCAGCATCATTTGGGGAGTTTTGGCACCATCTGTGGCGAAATAGGTTGCATCGAACAACTGATGGGCATGGTCTTGCCTTAGAACCCGTCTTCAGATGCCAGCCGAGCCGACGATGCCAATCGTCGGGTTCTTCTTTCCAGCGGCCAACTCACCCAAAATCGAGTTGTTTAGCCTAACTCTCTAAGGGCGACTGTTTCGCGGAATTGACTAAATTGCAGTCTGAAAACAGCTTCTCAAGCGAACAATCGGCCTTGATAAAACGTCGACCGCACTCTAGCGGCCATGGCATGCCGCCCACTGGTACCGCGATATTAGTTCATTAGCTCGTTTGCAGCGCTACTTGGCCCCGATTGAACGTTCTTCGACTGTGGTAACCAATTTCCCGATCGGTGGTATTTGATGGGTCACCAGATCACCCGGTTGGAGCGCTGCCTCAGGGCCCATCGCGATACCGTTGCCAGTGATCAGGATGGCTCCTCCTGCTGGTGTGAAGCTGCGGGCAAACCAGTCAGCCAGATCTTGCGGATGGCGAAACATCTCGGAAAGAGTCGTCCCAGCCGTAAATACCGTTTGGCCGTTACGCTGAATTGTGGTCGACACGTTCGCAGCCTTGATCTCCTCGAATGAACCAAGCCAAACCCAGGGACCAACGGCAAAGGCTCCTTCGTAGCCTTTTGCCTGAGAGATATACAGTGTGTTCGATTGCTCGATGTCTCGGGCAGTCACATCGCTTCCGATCGTATAGCCAACCACGCGGCCGCTGGGAGCAATGTAGGCTGCTAACTCTGCTTCCGCGATTGTATCGCAACTATCGGCCCGCTTGATGATTGCCCCGCCCGGCCCGCGGCAGCCGGCTGTTCTTCCTTTGGTAAAAAAGAAGGGGCGATCGGCAAAGTAGGCTTTCTCGTAAAGCGATAAGTTTGGGCTTTGAGGGTCGAGTTCCTTGGAATAGGTCATGCCGGTTCCCCAGCATTCCTGTTCATCGAGGGGAGGTAGCAATGTCACATCGTGCAGATTGACAACTTCCCGGCAGCGTGATTTGAGTTGTTCGGTCATCCCGACGGGATCGCCCGAGTGCAAAATGTCTGACAGCGTGAGAGAGCGGCCGAAGGGACCGGTGAGCAAAAAGACACGATGAACATCCAATAGCCCAACGCGCGGTTCACTCCCGGGGACAGCATTATGGCGAACTTTGCCCAGTCGAAATGGTTTGCTCTCAGGAGACATGGGCTGAAACATGTGTATTCCTCTTTCAATGCGTTGCTGGCAACCGACAATGCGACCAATTGCCAACGCCAACTGAAGTGCCCGAATCGAATCGCACTCTATCAAGTGGTTACAAAGTGGCTTCGAAACCCTCTGGCAGTAGATTCAAAGTTCGGGTTTTGCCGAGCTGCATTGGCCACCAACCGGGTTTTGGAGCTGAATCGAGACCGACAGCATAGCAGTTGCGACCGGGGAAAAGCTCGCGCGGCCTGGGCTGCCGGGCGAGAACCGCCTGCAAGCGGTCTTCGGCCTCAGGCTTCAGGCTTCCCGATTGGCCACCATCAGGGGGGGGACGTTTTTCGCCACCGGCGAAGCACAAAGCGGAGTATCCCGAAGGGGTCGAACAAGCAGATCAACCACTTTGCCACGGGCGACCCATTGGTCCAGCCCGCATCCCCCGGCCCCCAACTCCTAACCACCGACCACCTACGGCAACTCAGCGTGTTTGGTCTGCTGGATTTCTGCCTGCTTTGCTAAGGCCGAATCCAGGACTTCGGTGTACTGTCGCACGTTGCTGTAGCCGGTGTTATGGACCAGTAAGTCGGCGTCGGGCGTCAGGATCACGGTGCAGGGGAGGGACTCGACATCAAGAATCTTCGCGACCTTCGTATCTTTGTCGAAGTCGAGATGGACCGGGACGAATTCCTTCGTAATCAGCCCAGCGACGGCTTTGTCCCCGAGAGTCTCTCGCTCTAGCTTATGGCAATACCCGCACCAACTCGCCCCGAAGACCACCAGCAGCGGTTTATTCTCAGCGACTGCGACCTTATGAGCCGACCTCAGATCTTTATGCCAATTGATTTTGGCTCCAGTGGACGGCTTCAGTGGGTTTGCTGCGAAGCCCGTGTGGGCCGAGCTAACCAGCATTGCGGTCGTAATGGTCAAACACCAGATGAACTGCCGACGCACCATGCTGCTTCCCCGAAAACCGACTAGTCGATAGCGGGATGCGCAGCCTGTCTGACTGATGGCCCGTAGCGACTGAAATCTGAATCCCAGCATGGCCCCTAAGCGAAGCCACGTGGTAGTCGGATTATCGGCTTAGCTGGGGAAGGGGCTTTGCCTTTTGCTGCAGCAAAAACTGCCGTTCAAACTAATAGGCGGGGCAGGGGACAGAGGGAAGGGCTTCTGGATTGGTGCAATCCCGAGTGTGGGGCTGTTTATTGCCGGATGGTCTTTCCAGACCCGTCGCGTAACTTACTCTTCCGGTTTGGCATCACCCGGTGCAGCCTCGACTTCAGTTGGCTCTGTCGGATCTGCTTGTCCAGGCGTGATCGACGGAAGGCCATCATTGGCTGGCGCCGCGTCTGTTGCTGCTGCATCGCCGGTCGCCTTGGCTTTCACTAGCGTCTTGCGCCCTTGCCGAAGGTTATCGAAGCTTTCCGCATCAATCACGTAATACCAATCGGCGAACCGAGCGTTCAGGTCCTTAACCAGTTTTTCTCCCTCTTCGATCTTGGTCTTGCGCCCCTTGACCTCTCCTTCGTAAGCCCTTGTTTCCAGCTCATACCGGGCCAGGGCTTGCTTGTACTCGGCCTCGGGGCCAATCTTGCCCGCCCCCTCTTGAGAATTTGCTGGAGTATCGCCGGTCGCCGGAGTTTCCTGAGCACTCGCAATCTCTTCAGCCGTTGGTTCTGTTGGCTTTGTTGGCGGAGTTGGTTCGGGTCCAAGCTTCTCGGCGTCAAATTGAGCCGTCACAAACAAATAGCGGCTTTTCTTACTACCAGCCTTCTCTTCCTTAGGCCCCAACTCTTTTTCGGCTGCCGGCTCAGCCGCTGCGCTCCCACCCACTTCAATGTCCTCCTCGGTACCGCTGAAGACTTCACCAAAGTGCAGAACGTAGGTGGCTCCCTGATCGGTTGATGCAACGAGGTCACCCTCTTTCGAAATCAGCCGGGCACCACCACTTTCGCCGCGGGTGAACATAAAGCCCTTGGTCCCCAGATCGAACATCGTCGCCTGGTCGAGCGAAATCCCCTCATCAAGCCGCAGGTCTTTACTCAGCTTCGCAGGCTTGGGCCGTACACCCACAATCTTGAGGTTATCAAGAGCCGTAACAATCTTTTGAACCTCGTCCTTATTCAGCTCTTCCTTAGTCTCATCCAGCTCGGCCATCGTCCAGGGGTCGGTCGATTTTGCCCGTGAAAGCTCATTGATTTCCTTCCCCAGAATTCGGCCTTCGTTGGTGTCGACGGTATACTTGTCGATAGTGATATTTGTCAGGCGGGCCGCCTCCAGTTTCAAGAGGTCTGGTTCAATCCAGTCGGTAAACTTGGTCGACAGCTTGATATCAAGCTTCGCTTTGTAGGTCGCCTTATCGCTGCCGTTGGTCCCCACTTTGCGCACATAAAAGTAGCCGTTTTGACCGGGGACGGGCTTACCGACAATAAAGGCCGCCAGCACGTCTCCTTTTTCGTTTTTGAGCGTAATCTTCTGGCCACGCCCCTTGAGCTTTGTCGCATCGTCTTCGTTGGGATCGATCACCCCGAACTCTTCGTACTGTGATTCGCGGCGTCCTACCAGAACATCCCGCTTCACTCCAATCAGCGAGTTTGCGGTCTTTGCTAATTGATCTTTCCCGTCGGCAGGATAGTTGTGCCGCGATGGGATGCGCCATAAGCCATTTTTATACTCAACAACGAAGGCCCGCACGGTGGCGGTCTCTTCATCAAAGGCGACCACTTCCAAGCCTTTTGCATCGGCTGGACTTTTGAATTCGGGGAAGAACTCGGTCCCCACCTCGCTGAACTCGGCTGGTTGCTGTGGCTTACCGGGTGAAGCCAGCACGGCCACCCCGATCGACAGGACAGCAGCGACCACAAAGGCCAGTGTGCGATTTAGTTCTGACATAAAAACAAAGCCTTTGATATCTGGCTCGCCGTTTGGAATGGCACCACGTAGCGAGAATTCAACTTTCGAACGGCTATCGTCTTCTAATTTCGGTCTTCAATCTTCGTCGGGTGCACTCACCGCACACCATAAATCGACAGTACACCTCACGCCCCCGAGTTCCGGCGGCGGCTTGGTGCAATGTCTTTCTGTTCGTTCTTCATGCGGCTGAACCAGACAATGAGCCCCAGCACAATCGCAGGAATTGGCGGAAGCAAAACTGCTCGTAACGAGTAGCCCTGTTCGATCGCCCGAATCTCTCGTTCAGTTTTGATTTTAACCGCTTCGACCTTCTTCTCTTTCTCCTGCTCGATGTTGGCCTCCTCGACCAACAGCCGCCGGCTTTCGTTTTCTTGAGCCAGTGCAATCAATTGCATCTTGGCCAAGTCATCAAGCGAATCATCGTTCTTCACCTTCTCGACCTCAGCCTTCAAACGGGCTTTGGCATTCTCCATCGCCTTCTCGGCTTCGGTATTGGCGTTCTCCTGCTCTTTGCTGCGATTCGCAATAAACTCGCTCGTCTGACGTTCCACTTGGACCAGCGTTCGATGCTTGGCCCGTCGCTTTCGCAGGGGGATATAGGCTTCGTCCCCAACTAAGGCATCAACCGCATTCAGCACAAAGGTCACGTTATCGAGGTCAAGGCCATACAGCTTCTTGTCTCGCACCGTAAAGAACCAGTCTGCAATCATGTCGGTATCAGCCACATAAACGACGTTCAGCTTCTGCTCGCTGTCGGGGTTCGATTTAATCTCGGCTGCGACCACGTGCGCTATGTCGTCTAGCACCCTGGGTGGGTTATCAACAATCTCGACTCCCCCACCAAAGAAGCCGGGTCGAGTCAGCTTATTCCAGCTAATCAGCCCCGATTCGGTAGTCGTTCTCATCAGGGGTTCAAACTTGTATTTGCTGTTTTCACGGGGGCGAATCGTCCCCGCAAAGAACAACAGTACTTCTTGTAATCCGCTGGTAATAGCGCTTTCCTGGCTAAACGCCCGGACTTCCTTCTGACCGGGACGCAGCTTAAGCCGCTGGCTGATGGCGACCATCTCCGGCCTCACGATATCGGCGTACTCGGGGTGCAGGACCCGTACCTGATCGTCCCACACGACTTCGTCAAAGTTCCATTGAATTTGTAACAGGTTAACCAGCGATGTGGCCTTGCCCCCATCTGCTTTCGGTTCAGCCGGAGCCTGCCCGCCAAATGGGCCACCGCCACCTGGCTTGGGCTTTGGTTGACGCGGTGCCAAGCCGGGGTTGGTCGCCGGGAGGGGATCGTCGAAGATGAGAACTGGTTTGCCGGTTTTCACATATTCAACAAAGTTCGTCATTTCGTTGTTTCCCAGCGACGAAGGAAGTACGGCAATCAGCACATCGTACTTGGCCGCATCAATCGGTGACGCAGGACTAACGTTCTCGACGGTGTACTGCTTCTTCAGCTCGGTCACAATTCGCCACTCGGGCTGGCTGCGGAACGACGACATATCAAACCCGCCACCAATCTTGGCATCGGTCTCTAAAATCCCCACCACACGTCGCTGTTCTTTGGCGACCGTCCGCACAGAACGGGTCAACTCGTACTCGGCCGGAATCGCTACATCAAAAAACGGAACAACCACTTCGTTGGCGCCGCAGTTGATAACCGCTCCCAGAAAGACATCATCCAGTTGGGTGCGACCCCCACGCTCAGACTGCACCTTGCGCGGTTCAATCCCCGCCTGCTTGGCTTGATCGGCTTCAGGACTGAACGCATCGATCGTCACCACGCGAGTAGTGATTTTCTTGCCCCCAAATTGCTGGTACTGGCCCAACAGGCCCAGCAACGTGGTTTTCACGGGCACAAATTCACGCGGCACATCGCGGCTCACAAACGCTTGAATTGTGACCGGACGCTCTTCCTTCACTTCGGATAGAAGCTGCCGCGTGGTCGAAGTAACGCTGTACAGCCCTTCCGAGGTCATATCTTGCTTGAAGCTGACGTTTGCCAGCACCACATTGGCACTAACCAGCATGGCCAATAGTGACAGCGACCTGACGACAAACTGGCCCGACATGAACTGGCCTTTATTACCGTCCGACCAATGCCGATATCCAATGAGCACCAGGTTGATGTACAGCATGAACACCGTGAGCGACACGAAGTAAAAAATGCCGCCCATCGGCACAATTCCCATCCCAAACGGCCGAAACTGCTCGGCAATACTCAGCCCTTCGCAGAGCGTATCGAGTCCAACCAGATGGCCCAGATCGCCGATGAACACCGGCCCTGCGCAAACAATGGCTCCCAGGACGAATGCGACAGTGGCACTATTGGTCAAGTAAGAGGCGACCATCCCGCAACTAAGCAGCGCACAACCCGCCAGCCAGTAACCCAGGTAGGTCGTGGCAATCAGGCCCCAATCAGGATTGCCGATGTACTGCAGCACCACAGCATGCGCCAGCGAGAACCCGAGCGCCACGGTATACACGGCTGCCACACCAAGATATTTGGCAATCAAGACTTCCAGGTCAGAGACCGGCAACGTAAACAGCAGCTCATCGGTCCCCAGTTTCTTTTCTTCCGACCAGACACTCATCGTGATGGCTGGAACCAGAAACAAAAGCAGTTGCGGAAAGCGACCATTGAGCTGATCAAGATTCGCGAGATTATTCGTGAAGAACTGCTCGTTGAAGGCGAGTAGCCCTCCGACCATCACGAAGACCACAATAAACAAATAGCCGATGATTCCAGAGAAATAGCTCCAGAAGTTTCGCTTGAAAATCGCTGAAATCACATGAAGTCGTAGCATACTGGCTTAGCCCTGATCGCTGAAAAATTGGATCGATTCTGCCGACTGAATACCGCTTACCCCGGCCATGGTCGCTCTGATGAACGCCCCTCCCGATAGCCAGGATTATTCATGGCTCGAAAGGTCATTCTGCTTCTATACAACCTCTGACCATACAACCTCTGATTCGTAGCGGAAGGGCGCCAGCCCTCCGGTTCTTCTTCGCCATTACTTATTGCCCGAAGGTTGCCAGCAACCGCGTTACCGGACGGCTTGCGCCGTTCCGCTACAACGGGCGCATTAACGCCGCTGATGCGACTCGCCACTCGCTTACGATTTGACGGTCGTTAGCTCGCGGAACCGTTGCTCGATAGCCACTGCATCGGCTGCCATCTCGGTAACCGGCCCATCGAAGACCAGCCGACCTTCGTTTATCAGCACCACTCGCGAGCAGACAGCCATCACTTCCGTCAGAATGTGCGTCGAAAGCAGAATTGTCTTCGATTGGCTGAGGCTCCGAATCAGCTCCCGCACTTCATGGGTCTGATTAGGATCGAGACCACTTGTTGGTTCATCCAAAATCAGAACTTGCGGATCGTGCAACAGGGCCTGGGCCATCCCAACTCGCTGCCGATACCCCTTGGATAGCTTCGCGATCGGCTTACGCCACACCCCCTTTAGGGCACACCGCTCGGCCACATACTCGAGGCGATCCTGCAAGAGCTTGCTATTTAGCCCTCGCGCCTCACCCAGAAACCGCAGGATATCGGCTGGGGTCATCTCCACGTACAGCGGGCCGTTCTCAGGCAGATACCCCAGAATCTTGGCCGCTTCCAGCCGCTCGGCTTGTGAATCAAACCCGCCAATCCGGGCGCCACCGGCGCTGGGGGCCAGGAATCCGGTCAGCATCTTCATCGTGGTCGATTTTCCTGCCCCGTTTGGCCCCAAAAAGGCTGCCACCTGACCTTCGGGAATCGTAAAGGTGACGTCCTGAGTGGCCGCAAACGGGCCGTAGAACTTGCTCAGGCCTCGGGCTTCAATCATGGGGCGGCCTGGTGTGCTGCCTCCCACCACGTCCTTGCTGTCAGACATTCGCAGTTGTTCTCCCACTCGAGCTTGTTTGAAAACCACCGACGAAACCGATTGCCAGCTAACTGTTTACGAACACCAGCTGGTTTTTGTGTCGAAGACTCATCTGCCATATGCCAATCGGAACGGCTCCCACCGGCCAATCGAAACGCACTAACCCACGTATCTCATCGAATCGGAAGGGATTCGTAAAGAGATACGAAGAAATAGCCCCCCTCCGCTGGCGCCAGATCGCAAGCCAACGCCAGCATCGGCTTCTGGCCAAACGGCCATGAGGGGTTTCCCTATTCGTAGCCCCGTGGCACCGTGGCCGGGGGGAGCTCGCCCTACTCGGACTGTCAGCTCGCCGTTTTTGGCGAAAGCGGATTTGCTGAAGTAAACGGCGGTGGGTGGGTGGGGGCATAAATAGGGTCCTTGTGAATTGTGAAGAGGCTGGCGGAAACAGTGTGCTCCGCAAGGGCGGTTTGCGCGAAGCGCCGGCCGCAGGATGGTGACGCTGGTTTGAACCGGTTGTGTTTGGGGAGGATCGTGAAAACGGTCCCCTCACCCTAACTGGCGATGTTGCGCGAGTTGGCGATTTTTCATCAACAAATCGGTGGCAGCTGGCGGAGGGGGGCGAATCTTTGACTCGCGACGCGCGGCGAGAAGTTCGGCCCGAGGGGATGCGAGTGGGCCTGCGGCTGGAGTGCTGATTCACCGGACGGCGCGAGGCATGGCCGGGCCTCAGTGTTTATGGGGGTGCCAGAGGAATCGAAGATGACCTGAGTCAATTCGAAGCGGTTATCGGCCGGTGATGCAGGACGCGCTGGACGATGGCAAAGCGTCCTAGCAACGATAACGCTCGTGAATGCGCCAGGAAGGGAGGCAGGAGCCTGACCTACTCGGACTGCCCGCCTAACCAATCCGCTCAATCCGAATGGCATCAGCTGTGGTCAGACCGCCCAGCGAGTTCGAGAGCCGGACGACCAACGTGTTGCCAACAATCGTGACGGTCCCCAAGCTTTGGAAGATCGAGCCGCCATCGGTGATGCCGACTGGGTTCAGTTGTTGATTGACCATCGTGCTTAATAGCGGAGCGGCCAAGCCAGCGGTGGTTTCAGCAACGGCAAACGGGGCCGCGGCTGTGCGGTTGGCGGCTGGGTTGTTCCAGGTAGCAAAAACACGGTACTGACCAGCGGCTAAACCGCTGAAGCTCCAGGTGGCGGTGGCATTACCATTGCCTGTCGCAGCCAACCGCCGGTCGTTGCCATAGCCACCCATGGTGGTGGACCATGTGCCGGTGACGCTGAAGCCCGTGTCCCCATCATCCAGGATGGCGGTTGGGTTCCCAATCCGTTCCAGGCGAATCGCATCGGCATTCACGCCACCGGTAGTGGTGTTACTGATCCGCACGACCAGCGAGTTGCCGAACGTGCTGATCGTTCCCAGGTTCTGGAAGGTGACGCCCCCTTCACTGAAGCCGGTTGGGGCCAGCTGCTGGTTAACGGTGAAGGTTGGCAGGACTGGTCCACCGACGGTACTCGAAACGGCATAGGGGATGTTGTTGCCGCGATTGGTTCCGCTGAACCAAGTGGTCGCAACCCGGTACAGCCCAGGTGCTAAGTTGTTGAACTGGTAGGTCGCGGTGGCATTTCCGGCACCAGGATTGGCCAATCGGCGATCATTGCCGAAGCCGCTGGCAGCATTTGACCAGGCACCAGTGACACTAAAGCCCGCATCGCCGTCATCAACAATGGCGACCGCTTCGCCCACCCGTTCAATGCGAATGGCATCGGCCGTTACCAAGCCTGTCGGCGTATTGGCCAATTGCACGACCAGCGTGTTACCGAAGATGGTCACTTCGCCCAGATTTTGCCACAGGGTCGACGCTTCCATAAAGCTGGTCGGATTCAGTCGCTGGTTAGCCGTGGTGCTCAACAAAGTTGGTCCACCAACCGTTGGGGTGACTGTATAGGCCGCGTTATCGGCTCGGTTGCTGGCGGGGCTGCTCCAGGTGGCGGCCACGCGATAGCGGCCGGGGGCCAAGTTGGTATACGACCAGGTGGCGGTGGCGTTCCCCGATCCCGGGTCCGCGAAGTAGAAGTCGTTGCCATAACCTGTTGGGGTTGTAAACCAGTCCCCAGTGATGCTGAAGCCAGTGTCCCCGTCATCCAGCACAATCCCCGGGGTGGGCTGGACGGGAGCGGTGCTGAGTCGTTCGATGCGAATGGCGTCGGCCGTCACGAGGCCGGTAAGGGTATTGGCCAAGTTTACAAACAGGGTGTTCCCAGCGATGGTGACATTCCCCAGGTTCTGCCAGGTCGCTCCCCCTTCACTAAAGCCGACCGGGTTCACTCGCTGGTTAACGGTCGTATTCATCAACAGCGGGCCACCAACTGAACCAGTGGCGGTAAAGCGAGCATCGTTGGCGCGGTTGGAAGCAGCGTTATTCCAGGTAGCGAAGATGAGGTAATCACCGGCCAACAGATTGCTAAAGGCCCAGGTGGAAACAGCGGTCCCCGCCCCGGTTGAGGCTAACCGGCGATCGTTCTGGAAGCCGCTGGTGACGGCCGACCAGGTTCCAACCGTGCTGTAGCCCGCGTCGCCGTCATCGATGATAGTGACCGCTGGCGGGAGAACCACATTAGCGGTCAGGGTGAAGTTGTAGGGGTTTTCGTTGGGGTCGTTGTTGGCAAACGACAGTGTGGCGGTCTTTGCTCCGGGGGTGGAGCTATTGAGGGCGAGTGTGATCGTGGCCGTGGCACCTGGGGCGACGACTCGGCCGACGGTGAAGTTGTTGACAATGGTGAAGCCGGAGCCAGCGGTGATGGTGGCGGGTTGGAGGGTCAGGTTAGCGAGGCCGGTGTTGGTGACCGTCAGGGTGCGGACGCCGACGGCTGCCCCTTGAGTGACGCTCCCCCAGGCCATCGTACCCGTGTTATCGGGGATGGAAACGCCGTTATCGAGGACATCAATTTCAGGGGCGGGGCCGACACCAAAGTTACTACCGACGACAGCCCCGGTGTTGACGTTCGCAGGTTGGCCCGCGTCGTTGGTGGGGAAAGTTTGTCGCGTATTGAGTTGGGGAACGAGTCGGACGGTGTAGCTGCCGTTGGGCATGCGGTCAAAGTTGTAAAGGCCGTTGGAATCGGTCGTGGCTTGTTCTTCGGCGGGGATTTCGGTGGTCATTTGCAGCGACCAGAGATTGAGCGAGCCGTCGTCAGCACCACCAAACGCGTCCCAGACTTCGAGGGTCCAAGTCCCGTTAGGATTGATGCCATCCAAGTTGCTTAACGGGGCCACCGGCCTGAACGACCCGGTGAAGGGGGCGAAACCGCTGGTAATCG
>JAIXVG010000335.1 GCA_027483145.1 Planctomyces sp. | reverse complement strand
TCGCTGGCACTGGCGCTGTCTCCATCGACCAGTACCACCAGGGGCAGGTCGCGTGTTCCGATACGAGTGGCCGAATAAGTCCAGTTCTGGTCGACCATTCGCCCCTTGGTCGAAACCAGGACTCCATCGTCGATAAACCGATCGAGTACTTCGACGGCTGCAGTCAACAGGCCACCTGGATTCCCTCGCAGGTCCCAGATTAAAGCTCGCATCCCTTCGCGTTCGAGGCGTGACAAGGCTTGATCGAGTTCGTCGGCCGAGTTCTTCTGGAAGCCAGTCATGCGGATGTAGCCAACGCCGTTGGCCGAGTCGATCAATTCAACGACCGGGATACTTTTGACTTTGACTGCACGCCGAGTGAGGAACGCTCGCCGTGGTGGAGTGTCTCCCCCTGAAAGTTCAAGTTGAACGCGGCTATTGGGGGCACCCTGTAGTAGTTGAGCCGCTTCTTCAGTGGTCAGCTTGCGGCAATCGCGTCCATCGATTGAGGTAATGAATTCTCCAGGGAGAGCACCCGCTTCATCGGCTGGACTCTCGGGGAGAACATTAACCAGCAACAGGCCTTTGCCTGCTTCCGACTTCATCTCGATCCCAATCCCGACAAACTCTCCCTCGATATTGCTATAGAGGTCACCCAGTCGTCCGGGGGTCAGGTAGTTGCTGTAATCATCGAGGGAGTTACACCCGCCGAAGACATACTCGAAGATTGTCGCGACAGGAGGAATTCCAGCTTCAGTAAAAGTGAGGTCTGCGACTTCATTCACCAGGGCAATCGCCGAGTCAGGGCCAGGGCAGGACCGATTCCAGTACTGGTCTCGTAGAATCTTGCGAAGACGTGTGTAAGCTTCAGGGCTGCGACCGGTCGAATGATGCTCCAAGAACCGATCGTTGGCTAACGCGTGATACAGGCTTTCCGTTCCGTGAGCGACAAATGACGTGGCTGAGATTGGATCGACATAGTGCTTGCGGACTTTTGCCAGAACATCTTCGAGGTGACCCGTTGCTTCCGGACGCTGTTGACCAAGCATGTCGGTCAGAAAACTCTTTTCAGAGTAGCGGCGTTCGATCGAGAACTGGACTTTGGCTCGTCTGAGACCATATTGAAGCTGGCCATTGTCCGACCAGCTCTTTAAGCACTTTTCGTAGAAATCGATGGCGTCGGACCAGTGACGATCTCGCTCGAGTTCTGCTCCTTTGCGAATCGCCTGGTTTTCTGTTGCGGGAACTGCGACGCCAGCCTCTTCTGCCAGCGCGGCCAGTGGGGCCAATGCCACCAAGAAGGCCAGCAGGCAGGAACGAGTCGTTGAGAAAATCAGTCCGACAGTTGGCATAGCTGCCCCCTCGCAACACGACATGCCGGACACGACCCGCAGGCTATCTGGCATTTAGCCAACTAGCACAATACGAGCGAATGTCATCCGGCGAGCTTCGGTGACCTGCGTGAATGCCAGACCCCAAGCACGGGACTTGAGAAAATCTGCTTCATCCACGAACAATCGACTATAGGTCGCGTTCCCGGGGTGGTCAAACTGCGACAAAGCAGTTGCCATTACCCAACTGCTATCGCCGGTATAACCGTTAACCCAGTCGTGCAACCTGCCGAAGATTCACGAAACTCAGCTCAAGTCCTTCGGAGAGTCTAGCGAAATTGACAGGCGCTTCTCCACTAGAATCTGCTCGGAACGGGCGAGATTTGGAATGGGTTCTTGACAGCCGTCGGTGTTTCTCTGTATCGGCCCCAGCTTGCCAAAGCTGACATGACTGGGGGCAATGGAGAGCTGGTAAACAAACGCGAATCTTTGGAAAAACTTCGTTTTTTAGTAGGAACCACGAGGTCTGGTCACGAGCCGCACACAAAAGACTCGGACATCCGTGTGCTGGCAAGAGACGGCGCAGACCGGCCCGCCAGCCGCTTGGGGGGGCGTGTACAGCCGTCAATTTGAGAGGAGGATTTGCCCGACAACAGAAGCCCGCTGGCCGAAATCGCGTTCAATCAACGGAATGTGCGGGCGGGATGGTTTGGCATGCGTTTGCAAACCGTAGCGGGCCGGTGACACTTCGTTGCAAAAAGGGCAAACAAAAAAGCCTTCCCGGCGAAATTGCTGCTTCACCGGGAAGGCCAAATTTCAACAAGTTGCTCGAACGCAACTGTTGGCTTGAATTGCGCGAACGCAACTCATGGCTTAAAACTCCTTGGCGTTGATCCACTTCATCATGCGGCGGAGGTTTTTGCCCACTTCTTCAATCTGGTGGGTCTTTTCTAGACGGCGAATCGCCTGGAAGGTTGGCTGATTGGCTTTGTTTTCCAGAATCCATTCGCGAGCGAACTGCCCGGTTTGGATTTCGTGGAGGATCTTCTTCATTTCCTGCTTGGTTTCGGCGGTCACAATTCGAGGACCACGGGTGTAGTCGCCGAATTCGGCCGTGTTCGAAACGCTGTACCGCATGTAGTTGAGGCCACCCTGGTAGAACAGGTCGACGATCAACTTCATTTCGTGCATACATTCGAAGTAAGCCATTTCAGGCTGATAGCCTGCTTCGACCAGCACTTCAAACGCAGCCTTAATGAGGGCGCTGACGCCGCCACACAGAACGACTTGCTCACCAAAGAGGTCTGTCTCAGTTTCTTCGGAGAACGTGGTTTCAATCACCCCGCCGCGGGTCCCGCCAATCCCCTTTGCATAGGCCAATGCCAAACCACGGGAAGCTTCGGAAGCACCGGGCCACAGGGCGATTAGCGAAGGAACCCCCCCACCCTTTTCGTACTCACTACGAACCAGATGGCCTGGCCCCTTGGGAGCGACCAGTGCTGCATCGACGCCTTCTGGTGGGACCACTTGTCCGAAGTGCAGGTTAAACCCGTGACTGCACAGGAGCAACGCCCCTTTCTTCAGGTTGGGCTTCACTTCGTTGCGGTAGACATCCCCTTGAACTTCGTCAGGGAGGAGCATGTTGACCAGGTCGGCCTGCTTCACTGCATCGGCTGCAGAAACGGGCTTGAAGCCATGGCTGATGGCCAAATCGTAGTTCTTGCTGCCAGGCCGCTGGCCGATCACAACGTTCAGGCCGCTATCTCGCAGGTTCTGAGCTTGGGCGTGACCTTGACTGCCGTACCCAAGAATGGCAATGGTTTTGCCTTTGAGCAGGGAAAGATCGGCATCGTCGTCGTAATACACTTTCACGGGCATCGGGGTCGTTCCTGAAGTGAAGCCAGGGGTTAAGTCGGGACTGGGTAAAGGAGACAATGGCCAATGTCCATCGGCCCAACAGAAATTGAATGCTGATCTCTCGCGACTTATCAATCCCAGGAACCTGGTTCAAAAGTGTCGCGGTTTCAAACGGTGAAGCGGTGACTAAACGACCACTTCGGGGACGTCATAAGTTGCGGGTGGCTTCAATGCGTCGCTGACCGACATCGAAACTTCCCGCGCCAGAGCGATTCGGCCGGTTCGCACTAGCTCGACGATTCCGTACGGCCGCATTAAATCGATGAACGAATTCAGCTTGTTATCTTGGCCAGACAGTTCGATCATTAGCTCGTTGAGGCCGACATCGACGACTTTGGCCCGGAAGATCGAGACGAGCTCGAGAATTGCGGTCCGCTGCTGGCTGGTGGTTGCGACTTTCAACAAAATCAGACCACGATCAACGATCTCTGTCCGCTGATAGTCGACCACTTTGACGACGGTCACAATCTTCTCAAGCTGCTTGCGCACTTGATCGACAGTCTTGTCGTCCCCGGCGACAACGAAGGTCATACGGGAAAACTGAGGATCTTCAGTTTCGCCGACAGCAAGGCTTTCGATATTAAATGCGCGAGAGGCCAGCATTCCGGAAATGTGAGCGAGCACCCCCGGCTGATTCATCACCATTGCTGACAGCACATGCTTCATCATGACTGAGATCGTCCTCTGGCTAGCCGTGCGTGGCCGCCCTGAATTTTTGCTTTATGCGACATGAAGGCTGAATCGAATTACCCACCTCATGGAACCGTTCGTCCCCAAGAGGATTTTTTTCGCGGAGCGACAACAAGGTCGGGACAGGCAAAGCTGGAAACCGTTGTCATAGACCACGATCAAGTCGATTGGGTTCGCGACCCAACCGAATACGGCGGAAGTCGTTTCCGGGCATCGGAGGCTGCACGCCTTGACACGACCTTCGTCACGGAGTGTAAGGGGCGGCCGGAGGGCAAACAAGCGACTGGCACAGCGCGAACAGCTGACCGCCGGTTCAGAGTCCGAATGGGGCAGCCGTAGGAGTTAGCGGGTTGTGGGTAGCCCCCAGGAACCCGAACGAGAAGCGCCACGATCGAAATCGGCGGCTGGGACTACTCAGACGCGACCGATTGCCGCAGCTTTGCAGAGCTTTGCGAAGAGGTGCCGGCCGAGGGGGGCGACTTGACGCTGGGGAACCGCTTCCGGTTCAAAAAGACTTCCCAGAAGTTCGCTTTACGCAGCCGGGGATCTTCGGGTGAAACGAGGTGGACCTTCCCTCGACGAGTCACCAGTTCTAGTGTTCCTGTGTCCAGAATGGCCCGGACCGTCCAGAACTTATCGACTTCGTAGTTGTACGTATCGCCGAATCGGGCAGGGTGGACCGACTGCGCACGGGGGCCAGGTTCGGAGCTGAACTTGGTAACGCGAAAAATGACATAGTCGCCAATCGCAAAACGGCCCGACATCGTGTTACGCTCCGAATCGACCTTTCGATGAATTTGTAAAGTGTTTTAAAGTATTGGTTTGTGGCAAATTTGTTGGGTCTGTGGCAGCCCGGCCGACTGCATGTCGAGCCGAAACGGAAACTATTGCACTCCGCACAAATTCTAACTGACTATCGAGCGAAGTGTCATTACACCTCGAAATTTTTCACACTTGGTGGCTAATTATTGCGAGAGCAGCGATCCGCTTCGGCCAGCTGGTCACCAAGTCGGCTGCGAAGAGTAACGAGGCCCAGCCTGGCCGACTTCATTTGCGCCTGTATTTTTTTGTGGGATACGCAACCTGTTGGCTGCCGGAGGATTAGCACCTAACAGGCAATAGTTGGATTGCTGGATATACGCCGGTACAGAAGATGGCGCTACTCGTGCCGCATTGCGCTCTGGCCAACCAATGTTTTCCCGGCAAGGTAGCTGCCTGGGATCATGGAAACTTTGTCGAACGGGATGGCCACACGAATGTTGATCAGGTCGCGTGACTGGGCGTTCAGGCATTCGTTGCCGGGATTGGTGTTCCCGGGTGCTGGAGTGATCGTAATCTGGATATCGATATCCCCGGAACTGACAGTGGCTGCCGCTGTCAAAAAGTTTTGGATGGCGGTACGGACATCAGCATTGCTGGTTCCATCGAGAACACCCAGCCGGGCAC
>JAIXVG010000259.1 GCA_027483145.1 Planctomyces sp. | reverse complement strand
GGACCAGAGAAATGGCAAACCCAGTGAGGGCGGCCAGCACCTGATTGTAAGCGATTGCCAGAACCATCACCGTGCAGAGTACCGGGATCACTTCAGCCCGCCATGGGTCGAACGACAGTAATTGTCCCAGAAAAATGGTGAGGACGATGGCTGTCAGATAGATGGCTAATCGGCCTGCGTGATGGACCAACCGATTTTCGTTGTGAACCAGGTAATAGCCAATAATGATGGCCAGAACGAGCAGCAGTAGCACGCTGGTGGCGAGGCGAATAATGTGTTCGAACCAGGGGACATCTTTATCGATCGAGTCATACTGTGCTCGCAAAAGTCCTAAGGCTTCTTCATTGATGTACGCACCGGGGAGAACGAGAGGCGCACCCAACTTAAAACTATCGGTGACCGGGCTGGTCCCTTCACGAGCCAGCAACTGACTTTGCCGGGTTTCCGACTGATCAAACTGCAGGGTGATAGGTGCCCGATTGGCCAGCCAGCGCTCAAGTGGTGCTCGAATCTCGGCAAGTCGCGGAAAGCTCTTCCATTCTCGACCAATGATTCCCGAGTTGGGCTTCAGTGCTTCTTGAAGAAGAACATCAGCGGCGGTCACCGTGCTTGTCGCTTTAGGCTTATCGGGGGCATGGATTTGAATCACATCCCCTTCCCGCAAGTCGTGCCGAGTCAATTCGGCTGGATCGAGGATACCGTTCTGCTGTAACGGCTTCACGAGCTGCTCGAACTCGGCCAGGATTTCGCCGATGGCTCCCTCGGCCGTTTCGCGTGGACCAACCGCTTTTTTCAGCGCGTCGAAGTCAGCGACTAACTCGGGGCTAACGGTCTTCAAGTTAGAACCGACGGTCGTTTGAGCGAAGCCAAACGCTGCGAGTGCTTCGGCCGGAAGCTGGGACAGGTTCTCGATCCCTGCGACAAAGAAAAGGTGCTCGCGGAGCGAGTTAATCATCTTTCTGAGCGGAGCAACGTCGTGAACAAAGACCAGCGGCACACTCTCTTCTTTTTCGAGCCGCGCTAAATCGGTTCGATAGATATTCACCCGTTCGAAGTTGGTCCGGGCGACGATTCCGTCAGGACAATAGCCACCCAATCGATAAGGGAACGGCGCTTGCCACGCTTGAACGGACAGGACAATTGCAACGAGCGCAGCCGCACAAAGAACTAACCTCAGCAGGACTTCACTATTACTAAGCTGCTCGGCCAACCTGCCTGTCAGCGAAGTCGCGGCCTTCAGGCTGGCCGCCTTTGCGCTACGTGATCGTTTGGTGCCAAACAGTTTCATGACGATTCTCTGTACCTGTCTGTAAACCAAATTCTCGAGCAGTTCGGCTGGCCCAGCCTGTTATCGAGTGCTTCCTTAGAGGGTGCATTTCGGAAGTTCCGGATCGCACCCGCGATTGGATTACTCTAAATCATCATCGATTTCGGCCAGTGCGTCCATCCAGTTGACAGCCCGGGGCCGTTCGAGTGGCCTGAGAGGATCGAGTTCGCGAGACGGCTCGGCGAGTGGCCATGCACCGTGCGCGGGTGTTTCTTGCTGCTGTGAACGTTCATCGTAGGCATCAACGATCTTCCGGACCAACGGATGGCGAACGATGTCTCCACCAGACAGTTCGACACAACCAATTCCATCAACACGGTTCAGCCTGCGAATGGCATCCGTCAGACCGGAGGGGACATGTTGGGGTAAATCGATTTGTGTTGGATCACCCGTAACGACGATTTGCGACCGCTGCCCCATCCGGGTCAGGAGCATTTTCATCTGTGTGATTGTCGTGTTCTGCGCTTCATCCAGAATGATGAAGGTCTCGTTTAGTGTCCGGCCACGCATGAATGCCAGCGGGGCAATCTCGATAACCTCTTTCGCCAGGTAACGCGCGACGGTATCGACGTCGAGAATATCTTGCATTGCGTCAAGCAGGGGTCGCAGGTAGGGGTTGACCTTCTCGATCATATCACCCGGCAGAAAGCCCAGCTTCTCGCCCGCTTCAACGGCAGGGCGCACCAGCACAATTTTGCGAACCAGGTCGTGACGGAGGGCGTTGACCGCCATTGCTACTGCCAGATACGTCTTACCCGAGCCAGCAGGTCCGGTGCAGAAAACCAGATCGTTATCGCGCATGGCCTGCACGTATTTTTGCTGGCCAGCCCCCATTGGGTAAATTCGTTTGGCCTTCCCCTGAAAGACTTCGACATCAGAAATGGAAGCCTCGCCGCCGTTCCGGCCGCGCAGCAGGACACGATCGAAGTCCTCGTCCGACAAATAGCCACGACGCTCGATAATGGACTGAAGCTCGGTCACCATGGCCGAGCCTGCTTCGACCTGCTCGGGCTCGCCCGTGATTCGCAGCTCGTCTCCACGCAGCACGACATTGATCTGCAGCGCTTCTCGGAGACGCTTAAGATTTCGGTCGTTCGTGCCGAACAGCGTGCGAACCTGTTCCTGGTTCGCGAACCGCAGCTTTTTGTCAGACATATGGTATTGCCGCAGAGGAATTCAGCCTGACTTGCTGGCCACACAATCTGGTGTCAGACAATTCAGGAACCAGGCTAATAGTTCAGCCACTCACTCAGACACACAGAACTAATCAAAAGTTCAGTCGATCTTGCACTAAGGACTGCCTTCCGCCTGATGAAAGTGTACCGCCGGAAACCCCTGGACACAAAACCGCGAGCCTTTTGCCACCCAAAGTCATCTTAGTAGTTTAGCAACAGCGCCAAGACGCTCCGTCAAAATTGAGTCTTTTTGAGGATTGGAGCAGCGTTTCTGGAAAATTTGGGCTTCGGTGGCAGGTTTTAATTGGGGGCGAATAACCGTTTTGACCTCTCACGGGTGGTCGGTAGGGGTTGTGCTCAAGAATCGGTTTATCGCGGTTCGATCAACTGGATACAGGGAATTCGCTTGCGTTCGCCTGCCCGGACGGCTGCGCCTCATCAGGTTGTTGGCCAAACAGAACGGGACGGCAATTTGGTCGGTTGAGCGTCTCCCTTATTGATGAAGAGACTAATTGAGTTGGCAGGCAGTCCAGCAGGTGGCCTATGCATCGCCACAAGGATGACGGTTTTATGTACGAATCCTTTTTCGAGCTGGCTCGCCGTCCCTTTGTCTCGACGCCTAATCCCGACTGCTGTCTGGCGCATCACGACTGGGGAACCGCTCGGTCCGATCTCAAAGCCTGCATTGAGCGGAATCAAGGGATTGGTGTCATTACCGGTCCACCAGGCGTCGGCAAAACGCTATTACTAGCCAGTCTGGCAGACGAGTTCAGTCATTCGGCCGTTGTGGTGTTGCTTCCACATGGAAACTTTCTAACGCGGCGGGCGATGCTGCAGGCAATTCTGGGGCAACTCGACAAACCTTATGGTCGGCTTTCTGAACAAGAGCTCCGGCTGGAACTGACACCGCTCCTGAAGTCATGCCAAGCCGAGGGGAAGAAGTTCGTCTTGCTCTGCGACGAAGCTCATCAGTTGTCGCCGATCCTTTTGGAGGAGCTAAGGATACTAGCTGACTCGAATGAGCATGGTGAGTCGTTAGCACATGTAATACTGGCCGGAACACTGGAGTTTGAAGAGCGGATCATCGGCTCCGAATTGATCGCCTTCAGCCAACGGATTGGGAAGCATGTTGTTCTAGGCCCACTGACCAGAGCTGATTCGCTCGATTACATCGACTATCGGCTGACATGGGGTAACGGGCGAACAAGCGATATCTTTACTCCCAAAGCGCTCGACGTAATTGTCGAAGTGTCCGATGGTTTGCCTCGCTGCTTGAATCAGTTATGCGATCATGCCCTGCTTTTAGCGTATGTGGCCGAGACAAAACCAGTTACAGCTAGAACCGTCAAAGAGGCGTTACTCGACCTGAGGCAATTGCCGCTTCCATGGAACGAACCTGCTATTTCGCGGCTTCTGCTAATTGAAGAGGCAAGCTTCCCATCAGATGGGCATGGCCATTTTGACGAGCTACCGGACGCAATCGACGAGTTGGGCGATGACGCAAGCGATCTGGCTCCATTCTCTGATGAAGACAACCTTGATAGCGAGTTCCTAATCGATGGCGAATCGACAGCGGTGCCAGAAGAGTTCGCAGTTTCAGCGGTGACCGCCACCGCCGAAGCGTCTCACTTGGAAGCAGTCGCAGGCCAGGAAATGGAGATGCGTGCAGACACCGCCGTTTTTGAGTTTGGGGCAGGTGCAGGTACTGAACTTCAAACGATGACTGCTAACGAGCAACCACCAATTGAAGTGGCTCAACTGGACTCGGGCAGCGACCTGTCTGATTCAACCGTCCCGAATAATGCGTCTTCGTCGTCAATTGAGTTTGGTGAACTGAATGATGACGATGTCTTGGATAGCCAGGAATACCAGGTCGAGCAGCCAGAAATTGAGTCACACGTAGCAGGCATCTCGCTGGAAAAATTGATTGATCATGAGCTGCAAGAAGTCCATGTTGATTCAGGTAACGAATTGGCTGAAAGCGAAGCCGATTGGCAAGACGAGGCTGAATTACAGCTAGAGAATGTTCTCGAAACTCATTCCGCTCATTACAAGTCGGTGGAAGACCGGCTTGATCATTTCCTGGAGGCCGAAGCTGCTGTTCAGTTGCAACACCGGCTGGAAGAAAGACTCAGTATGCAGGTGCAACAGCTTAAGCAGCAATCGGCGGCCAGCGAAGAAATCGTATTTGATCGTTATGCAGCAATTGACGCAGGCCTGCCGCTTTTGCCACCCGAAGCTGTTGTGCAGCGATCAGCTCGTCACGAGCCTTTTTCTGCCCCGCCGGTCAGCAGCTTCGATGGCGACCATTGGCACCGGGCAGCGGTTGATGTGGCGGAACATGTTGAGACTGCTTCAATTGCAACAAGTGCGAATGGCACTTCGTCGGATTCAGGATTCAGCAGCGAACGGCCCATTCGTGCTCATTCTTCCGACGACCCGGAAGTTGATCTGGCATTTGAGGCGATCAACCTTCGCTCGGACCTCGAATCAGCCCTAAGTGAACGTGCAGACCTCCCATTCAATCCATCGAAGCTAACGCCTAACCGTCCCGAGGATATCTTGCTTCACGAAGACTATCCGACGGAGAGCATCGCTTATGCCGAGGACGGAGACGATGACAGCTTAGACGACGAGCACGAGGAAATGTCTGCCGTCGAGCCAGCTCAGCAATTCTCTGAAAACACATCCCAGTCGATCCATCCGCCATACGGTAACGGCCAGTCTGTTTCCGAACCAAACGCAACAAGTGGGAGTATGTGGTCGCAGCCTGTGCAAGAAATCAGCGAACCATCTGAGCCGACCGAAAGGCCGACGCTGCAGGCCCAGTATCGCAATTTGTTCAGCCTGTTGCGTCGTCGCTCTGGCAGATGATCCTGAATGGTTTGCTCTGATGAAGAGGTAAATCGCTTTGTTCAACTGACTGCAGCCAGTATGATTCGGGTGAGATTCTCCATTTCACTACCGCATTGACTGGAACAGACCGTTGACCGTGGCTTTTCCCCAGACCGCAACTGAGGTGAGCGAGTTTCTGCGGAATCTCAATCAATCCAGACAACCGGTCACTGTAACCGGCGGGCGTGTTGAACAGGCAGTCACACATTCTGCTTTGTCGCTGGCCGAGCTGAACCATATTGTCGACTATCCCGCTCGGGATATGACGATCACCGTTGAAGCTGGTGTTACTCTTCGCGAACTACGAACTGCTTTGATGGCGGAATCGCAGCAGCTTCCAATCGATTGCGCCGATGATAGCGTCTCGATCGGCGGACTGGTTGCGGGGAACCTCTCGGGCGTTCGTCGCTATGGCTATGGCACAATTCGCGATTATCTGATTGGGGTTAGTGCCGTCGACGGCCAAGGGCGCGAATTCAAGGCAGGTGGGCGTGTCGTTAAGAACGTCGCAGGTTACGACCTGTGCAAACTATTGACCGGATCATGCGGTACCCTGGCGGTTATCACTCAAATGACCTTCAAGCTGAAGCCTGTACCTGCAGCATTTGGTTTTGTCCTTGCCAGCTTTGAGACATGGGGCGAAGTTGAGCACGCATTGACGCGGCTCCTGCAGTCAGCAGCGGTTCCGATTGCAGTTGATGTCGTCGCAGCGAAAGATGTCGGCACGACCTTCAGTGCGGGGCGTGGTCCACTGATTGTCAGCGTGATGGTCGATGGCCCCAACGATGTCGTTGACTGGCAACTGGAGACTTTACGGAGAGAACTGACAGGTTGCTTGCCAGCTTCAATCGGTGTTTTGTCATCTGACAGCGCCGTCGCGTGGAAAGCAGCACTCGACGAAGCGACGACGAAGAGTGGTTGCCCGAGCTCATTTTCACTGTCTTGCAAACCTGCAGACGTCTGGCGAGCAGCTGAAGCGCTGATGGCAGCCGACGGTCACTTACTCGTCCACGCCGGGACTGGTGTCATTCGCGGACGTCTAGCGACCGAGGTATCATCAATCGAGCAGCGCCTGAAACTTGTCGAGTTGATTTACGGCATGAAGATCACTGCCCGGTGGCAATGGACGAATCAAAGTGGGCCACCAACGCTCGCAGGGTTGACTGACGCCGAGTGGCAATTAAGCCGGAAAGTGAAAGTCTGTTTTGATGCGGACGGACGCTTCCCGTCGTTTTCAAGACTAGCTGGCGGCGCCATGAATCAGGCCTAAACGAGACCCATCTCGTCACTCAGTATTTGGGTCTGCACGATTTCGGCAAAGAGTTATACTGAAGGTAGTTACCGTTCAGCAGGCAGGCTCTTAAGTCCTTGGCAAATGACCAGTATGGCCGATTCGAACGAGTTCATCTGCCCTGGTGAAACAATCGCCATATCGCGTGCCGTCCACTTGGCCCGGCTGGCCGCCTATTACGGTCCTTGCGCCACCTGCAATCGGCGGCACGAAACAGGGAGCGGATTTGTTGATCCCCCCGTCTCTCGCTTGACTCACCTGTCAGGTAGCAGTGAGCGTCCTGCCAGCATCAGAGCCGACGGCATCGAACTGCAGCCAGATGGCGTCAGAGCGGCCTATCAGAACGTAATTACTCGTCAGGTAGCCGTTCGCTGGGGATTTCAATTTGGGCAACTGGTCTGGAAAGAGCAGAACCGCTCTGAGGTTGAATCACGATCGGTTGTGGTCGGGTATGACGAGCGCCCCGAATCACCCGAGATCGCCGCAGGAATAGCGCAAGGTCTGATGATCGCATGCCTTGATGTCCTAGACATCGGCCGGGTTACTAAACCCGCCTGGCGAGCAGTCGTCAGCGAGCAGCAGGCCGCGGGCGGGGTCCTCATTACCGGAAGCGGACGGGGCCCATTGGCAACGGGTTTCGACTTCTGTGAAGCTGATGGCGTCCCATGGTCTAGTCTACAAGAGATTGCCGACTCCATCGAGCATGTCAACCTGGAACAGCGGCCGAGTCGTGCATCGGGCAACGTCCGGCACTTGATTGGCCAGCAGCAATATTTGGATAGTTTGAAGCTATGGTATCACGCAATTCGGCCACTAAAAATCGTGTTTGCCTCCTCCGATAACAGCCTGCTTGACACAGCTCGGCTCGTCTTCGCGGGCCTCCCTTGCGAGTTGATTGTCGAACAATTACCCGTTCGGCATCGAAGACTTTCTGATGCCACCGACGCTGATGTCGCCCGCGTGGGAGAGATCGTCCGCCAGCAGGAGGGGAGCCTCGGCTGGATTGTCGATCCCGATGGCGAACGGGCAGGATTAATCACCGAGCGCGGCGAACCAGCCACGGCCGTTGGCCTTGCCAGACTGCTCGTAATGGTCAGTTTGTTGAATTCTCCCTTGTCCCCAGTCGTTGTCGAGTCGGCATTGCTACCCCATTTATCCACCCAGATATTCGATTTGGGAGGGCGCTGCCTCGACGGAGGCAAAGGCCCGAACGAAATCGTTACGACGATGCGGCGTGTGGAAGCCAATCTTGGCCTGTTGGTCGACCATCGCTGCTGGCTCGTTGGAGCGACACCCATTTGCGATGCTCTGGCGACACTTGGGATTGTTGCACAGGGACTTAGCCTGAAGGACTGGACGTGTTCACAGGCGATTCTTGGTTAAGAATCCCGGGAGCGGATGTCGAATCGTTTTCGTGATTGCTGCGGTCTCGAAGGATGTGAAATTGCGATTGTTGGGTCGGCAGTGGCAGGGGACTTTTAGGTGATACGACAACTTCTGACGGTCGTCTCTTTAGAAGCGACCATTAACTCGTACAGCATGGATTGGCGCACTGAACTGGGATCGCTTTAGTGAGTTCGGCGATGTCTGGCTCGGCAAAGACAATGCAAGTGGACCTTGACGCAATCGCCGCATTTCCTGCCATCAATTGCACGATGCATAAGTGGTTGTCGTTCATGTTCCAATCCAAAACGTCTGGTGACGATCGGCCACATCAACGGACTACTCGTTGAAGTAAAGCAACGCAACAAGGCGCGATCATCAGCTAGCGCAACAGCGGAAGCGGAAGGATGTTAAGCCTGCTTAGCGCCTGGCGCTAAAAGATGTTCGGCTAGGTGAACAAGTATTGAATATGTTCACTTCTGGGCCGAATCACCAAAAATCGGAATGAGATTGGCTATCGGTTACTAATCTGCAAACGGACAGTGGTTTTCTGTAATCATTAAGCGGCAAGTCGACCTAAAGCGATAATGGTTTACAGGATTACGTCGTGGCAAGGGCTAGATTGCGTCAACTGCATATTTGAAATCTGGGCGAATGTGAACTGTTCGGCATCGTCATTGCGTTATGGCGTGTCTGGCGGGCCAGCGCCTGGAAAGAGACAGCTGAATTCGGCACGTCGCTGCGCTAGAAACCCTTGCGCTAGAGGGGGCCCGCACTCGTTCTTCCTTCCAATTCAGATTGCAATTCCGAATGCCGTCTCCCGCCCCTTGGATCGAGGCATTGACCAGTGAAGTCGCTCACGCCATCAGTGGCGTAGATATGATGGCACCTTTAGGGTGTCACACTTTCCGCGACGGTTCGATCTGGGAAATCACTCTTTTTGTCGCAGCTACCGAGATCGTTGGTGGTGTGGCCGATGGTCGATTAACCTACTCGAGATTTGTGGTCGATGTCCCGCTGCTGTTGCAAGCCTTTTCGCAAGTCATTTCCTGTAGTTGGTACGCCGGAGCTGACTCCAATAGCGAGCAGTTGGGTTCGCATTTGTCGCTTGAAGGCTATTACGGCGAACACCATGTGTGGCTCAGAGTTCCGGATCGCGCCCCTTCGGTTTTTGAGCCGGGACGGGTTGTCCGAGTCCATGATCAGACCATTGAAGAGTTGTGGTGATTTCCGAACCGGCCGCTGCTTTAGGTCGGAAAACACCAGGCTCGGCTGGCCGTTCTGCCTCAATATGACCCGTCACAATACGACCCGTGAACAGTAGCTGCGAGTCTCATGCCATCTGGTTCGTCGCTATCGGCTGCTGTATGAAGTCCAAAAGTTGTCGTTACAAGTGACGGCTCGCTGCGTTTTGCTACGCTGCGATGAGGGATCCCTTTTTGCCAAAATCCTCGCGATGATCCTCGAAGACGGCCTGTTTTGAATCAAACGGCCGGATACTGATCACGCGAAAGGGATTTTACGAAAACGTGGACCACGTGGCACAGCGCAAAAAAAAGGCCGCCTTCGAGAACTTTAGGGCAATCGGCTTGTCGTATTCCCTGTGTGATGTGGGAGCAAGGATGGTTCCAAAACCCGCTATTTAGAACGGTGGGGTCCATGAGTTACCGAGGGAAACCTGCTACTTGCTGGGGCCTGATGCAGCCTCTAGTCGATTTTTGCCTTTAACAGTTTAAGTGCCTCGGCTCGAGTTCCATCTCGAAATGTGTCAATCAACAAGCAGTGTTCTCGATAAATGTCCATTACGTCCTTGCAGCGACGTTGCACTTTCTGAAAGTGCGAGCGAATGCGACTGACTAACGTCTCCCAGATCAGGCTGAGATCGGGTTGGTTGCAACGATCAACAATCTGCCGATGAAAAGCGATGTCGAGTTCGGCGATGGCGAAAAAGTCACGCTGTTCGCACGCGACTTTCATTTTGGCGAGATTCTCTTGCCATCGAGAGAAGTCTTCGTCTTTGAGATCCTCAAAGACCATATCGAGCGCGAATGATTCGATGGTTCGCCTGATCGGAATAATCAAGCGTCGGATAGGTAACGGAGCAGCCGGGGCAACGATTGCCCCGCAATTCGGGCGCGACCGAATCAGGCCTTGGACAGCCAAACGCTGTAACGCCTCACGTGCCTGGCCGCGACTAACGTCAAATTTCTTTGAAACGTCCGCCTCCGTTAGCCGCACTCCATCAGGCAGTCTGCCAGACCAGATTTCCATCTTGAGTTGATCCGCAACGAGCGGCGAACCCAGACTATCGCCGGCCGATCCAGCCTGATCAGTAACAGACATCCGCTGCTGCTCCCCAACAAGATAACGAGGTTCCAGATCACTCTCCGGCAGATTTCGGTACGCATCAGTCCGCCGAGAGTTTTAATGATTGTCAAAAAGATAGCCTGTTTTGTCAACAATTAACTTGATCTTCCTGATTGAATTGTTAACAATTACGGCCCAGTCGTTGGCATATTCAACTGGTCAGACACGTTTGCGATCTCCATTTTCTCAGAAAAGTGACCCGAACTTGTTGATTTCTCGGCCCCGCAGAAAGATGTTTTTTCGCCAGACCGATGGTCGGGCCGGGCTCAACTGGCGTGCGGGCGGGCGAACGGGTTTGTGCGAATCGCTTCTATGGGTTGGCTTCGTTTGTTGCGTCGTCGTCAACTCGTTTCATCGGACAGCCATCGGTAACCAGATCGAAGCGGCTGATGTTGGCCAAGCTGAGCGCGACTTCGAGCAGGTTGTGCGGCCAATTTTTGTGGAACACTGTCAGGAGTGCCATGGGGCCAAAAAACAAGAAGCAGGATTGCGGCTCGACTCGCAATCAGCACTTCTGAAAGGGGGCGACAGCGGTTCGGCGTTAAATCTCGAATTCCCCGACCAGAGCCGATTGCTGGAGGCAGTTAGGTACGAGGGGGATCTGCAGATGCCTCCGCGTGGAAAGTTAAGTCCCCGAGAGATTGAATCGCTGGAAAAGTGGGTACTGCAAGGTGCCTATTGGCCTGAACCTGCAGCGGTCACCGGACCAGAAGTCAAGCAGAGAGATCAGCACTGGGCCTTTCAGCCAATTTCAAGGCCGTCGGTCCCCGACGTGAATCATCCAAGCGGAACGCTTCATCCCATCGATCGATTTGTGTTGGCGAAGCTGCAAGTGGCCGGTCTTGCTGAGTCTTCCCCGGCAGATCGACGAACCCTTATTCGGAGGATGACCTACGACTTGACGGGGCTTCCTCCAACGCTTGCTGAAGTGGAGGCGTTTGAAGCTGATTCTGGATCAGATCAAGAAGCGATATCGAGACTATTGGAGCGATTGCTGGAGTCCCCCGAGTATGGCGAGCACTGGGCCCGGCACTGGCTCGACATTGCGCGGTATTCGGATACCAAAGGCTATGTTTATGCTCGCGAACAGGCGAATTTTGTCCACGCACAACACTATCGAGACTGGGTGATCAACGCGTTTCAGCAAGACCTCCCCTATGACCAGTTCTTATTATTGCAGATCGCTGCAGACCAGGCCTCTCCCGATATGGCGGCCGATTGGGCCGCGATGGGCTTCTTGACGTTAGGCCGTCGATTCATTGGAGTCTCTCGCGATATCATCGACGATCGAATCGACGTAGTAACTCGCGGAACAATGGGTCTGAGTGTGGCCTGCGCACGCTGCCACGATCACAAGTATGACCCCATTCCTACTGCCGACTACTACAGTTTGTATGGGGTGTTTCAGAACTGTTACGAAGACTTCGTTCCGTTAAAGAAGTCCGACAAAGCTGCTGGCGATGCCAACGAACCACTTCTGGCTGAATTTCGCACCCGCCAAAGTCAGTTTGAAAGTCTCTATCAGAAAAGAAAGCAAGAGGCAGCTGACCGTGCGCGGGCCAGGGTTACCGACTATCTAATCGCGCAGACGGAACTAAAGAAATACCCGGCGGAAGGGTTCGACCAGGTTCTGGCCAGCGACGCCATAATTCCCGCTCGGGTACGCCGCTGGGAAATGTTCCTGGCCAATCCAGCACGGGAACACGACCCCATTTTCCGACCGTGGGTTTTGCTATCGCGACTGTCGACAGACGGATTCGCCGAACGGGCCGAGCAGGTTCTGGCCGAACTCGCCGCAGAAGCACCAGAAGCGGTGAATCAGAGCGTTCTGGCAGCTTTGTCTGCGACACCCAGCAGCATGCAAGAAGTCGCAGAGCGTTACGGTCAGCTATTCGCTAACGTGCAACAAGAAATCAAAGAGTCTGCGACTAGTGGCGGTGAACGCCCCGTGTCTGAGAGTGTGGTCGACGGCAAACCTGAGTCGTTCGTCAGCGAAGATGTTCGCAAAGTCTTATATGGGCCAGAATCTCCATGTGAGTTTCCGCCCGGGAACATGACGGCTACCGAACACTTATTCGATAGCGCCACGTGCGATGAACTCTGGAAAAGTTCTAACGAGTTAGATAGCTGGCTGTTGAGCGTAGCCGACTCTTTTCCCGTGGTCATGCCTCTTATTGACCGGCCGTCGAACGAAACAGCCTATATCCTGAAGCGTGGGAACCCAAAGACGCGGGGAAGTGCGGTGACACGCCACTTCTTGACTGCCATTGCAGGTGACTCACCCAAGCCCTTTGAACTGGGGAGCGGTCGTCTGGAGTTGGCTCGGGCGATTGTCAGTCCTCAGAACCCATTGACCGCTCGGGTGTGGGTCAATCGGATTTGGCAGCACCACTTTGGGCAGGGGTTGGTGGCCACGCCCAGTGACTTTGGTGTCCGGGCCGCTCCACCAAGCCACCCGGAACTTCTCGACTGGCTGGCAACTCAACTGATCGATTCTGGTTGGAGCACAAAATCGATTCATCGGCTGATCATGACCTCTCGTACTTATCAACAGTCGGCATTTGGGCCTGAGAATCCTGCTGATGTTGAAACAGCATTGAAGGTTGATCCTGGGAATCAGTTGTTGTGGCGAGCCGGTACTCACCGACTGACGTTTGAAGAGTTTCGTGACAGCCTGCTGCATGTTGCGTCGCGACTTGACGGCTCGGTCGGCGGTCGGCCGACCGATTTGTGGACAGCTCAGTCAAACGGAACTCGCCGCCGGACACTTTATTGTCGAATTGACAGACAGTTTTTGCCAACATTGATGAAGATGTTCGACTTTGCAAATCCCGACTTACACATCCCCCAGCGCAGCGAAACCATCGTCCCGCAGCAATCTCTATTTGCCTTGAACCATCCGTTCATTGCGGAAATCGCGAAAACAGTGGCAGCCTCAGTTATGGCGGAGCAGTTGCAGGGAAATGAACAACAGCTCGTGGAGCGACTGTATCAGCGAGTTTACCAACGTCTTCCACAAGCGGCTGAACTAGCAACTGCGACCGGGTTTCTCCGGTCGGTCAGTCAGCCGGAATCAAATGATCAGCCTCGTGCTGAATCGTTAGCGTGGGAATATGGCTGGGGAGAGCTCAATGAAGCGACTGGTAAGATCAATGTGTTTCAAGCCTTGCCTTACTTCAGTTTGAACGGCTGGCAAGGAGCTGCCAGCTACCCGGCGGACAACTTGGGCTGGTTGCAGCTTACGGCAACAGGTGGCCATCCTGGAAATGATCACGCACACGCTGTCATTCGTCGCTGGAAGGCTCCGTATGGGGGCGAGTTTTCTGTGACTTCGACGATCAAGCATCAACACGCCGTTGGTAATGGTGTACGAGCTTTTGTCGTTAGTAGCAGTGGCGGAATCGTCGCGTCGGCTGACGTTCACAACCGTCATGCCGACCTGTCAATTCCTCTGCTCACGTTAGGCGAGGGAGACACAATTGATTTTGTTGTCCACATAAATGGTGACTTGAATACAGACCAGTTCTTGTGGGCACCCAGAATCGCCTGCACTTCTGACCCCGTCAGTCCCGGTCAACCCACATTATGGGATTCAGAGCAAGATTTCCGGGGCCCTCTTAACCAGTACCTGAGCCGGCTTGAGCAATTAACGCAAGTTCTTCTCATCTCTAACGAGTTTCTGTTTGTTGAATAACTGACTTGGTGAGTTCGGCATGTTCTTCAGAAATGCCAGCAAAAAGAACACCCTATGAAACACAACAACGCGATGAACCTGTATGACCGACGTTGTATGCTGCAGCGTTCCGGGATGGGGATTGGTGCACTTGGCCTTGCGGGATTGCTATGCGATGGTGGTAATCCGCGAGCGGTAGTGGCGGGTGATGTACCGCGTGCTTCCAACGATCAAGGTTTCCAGGCTGGCCCCCATTTTCCACCAAGTGTGAAGAGAGTTGTTCACTTCTTCTGCAATGGGGGGCCCTCGCATGTTGACACGTTTGACCCTAAGCCGGCCCTGAAACAGTATGCGGGCCAGCCACTACCCGTCTCTTTAACCACAGAACGCAAAACCGGTGGCGCACTACCATCACCGTTTGAGTTTCGGAAATACGGCGCGAGCGGGCTGGAGATCAGCGACCTGTTTGCGAAGACTGCAGCCCATGCCGACGACATCGCCGTCATACGCTCGATGTATGCACAGGTTCCCAATCACGAACCATCGCTGATGCTCATGAATTGTGGTGATTCGGTGCAGGCAAGGCCAAGCGTCGGTGCCTGGGTGATGTATGGGCTGGGGTCGGAAAACAAAAACCTGCCGGGGTTCATAGCCATGTGCCCGGGTGGAATGCCAGTGAAAGATTCCGAAAACTGGCAGGCAGGCTTTTTGCCGGGAAGTTTTCAAGCGACTTACATCGATCCCAAGCAGGAGAAGATTGAGAAGCTGATCGAGAATATTCGCAGCGGTCATGCATCGACCACAGTCCAGCGGGAACAATTGCAACTGCTGCAAACTCTCGACAAAGAACGCCGCTTGCGCCAACTCGACCCGCGATTGAATGCACGGATTGAATCATTCGAACTGGCCTTCCGCATGCAGACCGAGGCTACGGATGCGTTCGACGTTTCAAAAGAACCAGAGCACATCCAACAAATGTATGGCACGCACGTGCATGGGCGGCAAACACTGATGGCGCGGCGCCTGCTTGAGCGGGGCGTGCGATACATCCAACTGTGGCACGGAGCTGGCCAACCTTGGGATAACCACGCGCAAATCGAAGCAAATCATCGCCAACTGGCAGGTGAGGTGGACCAGCCGATTGCTGCCCTCATGACTGATCTGAAGCAAAGAGGGATGTTCGATGAAACACTTATTCTGTGGGGGGGCGAGTTTGGCCGAACCCCCGTCTCAGAAGGGGGAGATGGTCGCGACCATAACCACTACGGATTCAGCGTCTGGATGGCAGGGGGAGGGATTAAGGGGGGGACCGTTCACGGCGGCACCGATGATTTTGGGTTCAAGGCAGTGACGAACCCAACCAGCATCCATGACTTACACGCGACGATCTTGCACCTTTTGGGATTCGATCACGAACGGCTGACGTATCGATATGCAGGGCGTGATTTTCGCTTAACCGATGTGCACGGAAGCGTAATTCGAGAAGTGCTGGCTTAGCCGGGGCGTTGGCACCGATCAGGTTCTTGAGCGGCAGCGTCTCTGGTGGCTTGTAAGCCAGAAGAATAGAGACGAAGTGAGGGGTTAGGCCATCAGATCATTGATTCGATGGCCCATTCAAGGCATGTCCATGACTCGAACGATTGTCCGACCACAGCAGCTCGATCTCGATTCGCCGGGGCGTCGCGATTACTGGCTTGCTTTAGAGCATGACAGCATCTGGGGCGACCACTTGATTCCACTGACAGTTTGGGTTGGCCCCGAAGCTGAACCCAATCGCGGGCTGGTGGCTTTTGGCTCGAATCATGGGAACGAGTATGAAGGGCCAGTGGTGCTGAAGCACCTGATGCGTGAAATCGAGCTTACAGATGTGCGAGGGCGAATCATTTTTATCCCGGTCCTCAATCCATCTGCCTTTCGCGCAGGGACGCGGGAAAGCACACCAGACGATCGAGTCAACCTGAACAGGGCCTTCGTGGAAGGAGCAGGCAAAGTGCCCGCCCTTAGCGGAATCACCCACCGAATCGCTGCATTCGTTCGTGAATTCATTTGGCCGCGTGTCCATGTCGTGATCGACCTCCATTCGGGCGGGAACGTGGCAAGGTTCTCTCTGTGTGCCAACTTTCACCCAGTTGATGATCCGGCTCTGGCTGCTGAGATCGAAGAGACAGCCCGCTGGTTTGGAACCCCTTCGCTGATGGTCTATCAGAATGTGACACCTGGTTTGCTTCCCAGTGAAGCAGAGCGGTTAGGCAAGATTACCGTCGGCACCGAGCTTGGCTGGGGGTGCGCTGTCAATGCCGATGGCGTGCGTTACGGACGACATGGAGTCAAAGCAGCCCTCATTAAACAGAAACTGCTGCATGGGACGATCGAGCCAATTGCACATCACGCAGCCGGCGATCAACGAAAATTGGAGATGGTGGATCGTGATTGTTTCACAGTGGCTCCGTTTGATGGTCATTACGAATGCGTGCTTGAATGTGGAACCCGTGTGAAACGGGGTGACATCGTGGGTTACCTGCACGACTTCGACCACATCGATATGGAACCCTGGCCTGCTCGCGCGGGGGTTGACGGTGTTGTTCTTGCGCAGGCATGGGTCGCTCCAATTCCCAAGGGCCAGCACTGTGTGGTTGTCGGCCGCGAGCTCGATTGATGTCAGTTCACCAGGGGTCTCCTTCGCCAGTCTCCTCGCATTTCAAGAGCCCACTGAAGTCCTCTTTTTGCGGCACCTTGTCGATTGAATTCCTAAACCGGAACTAGAAGCTATGAAAATCACCGAAATCGTCTGTCAGATTCTGCGAATCAAGAACGTGGAGGCCAAGACCGCCAGTAGTCAAGATTCTGTGCTTGTTCGGGTGAAGACCGACACTGGACTTGAGGGAATCGGCGAGGCCGACTCCTCACCAGAAATGGTGAAGGCTGTGATTGATGCCCCATTTAGTCACAACGTGGCCACCGGGCTTCGTACATTGCTGATCGGCCAAAATCCGCTGGATACAGAGCGGTTATGGCAAACCATGTACCGCCGCACGATGTATGCAGGACGAAGATCGGTAACAATCACGGCGATGTCCGCCATCGACATGGCCCTTTGGGATATCAAAGGGAAGCACTTTGGTGTCCCGATTTATCAACTTCTCGGCGGAAAGTTCCACGACCGAATTCCAGCCTATGCCTCAATTTTGTTCGGCAAGAATGGAGACGAAACCGCACGTATCGGAGAACGTTGGCGGGAAGCAGGTTACAAGGCGGTCAAATTTGGCTGGGAACCAATGGGACAAAGTGAAGCCGTTGACCGAGATCTGGTAGCTGGCGCTCGGAAAGGAGTTGGGGAAGACGGGACAGTCCTGATTGATGCGGGTTGTGTCTGGGATGCACGCACTGCGTTAGACCGGGCAAAAGCGTTCGAACAACACCGCATTGGATGGTTAGAAGAACCACTCCATCCCGATGACTACGAGGGATATCGCTGGCTACGCGATCGCTCACCTGTACCGATTGCGTCAGGCGAAGAAGAGTGCGGCCGCCAATCGTTCCGACCATTGATCGATGGTCGTTGCCTGGATGTTTATCAGGTCGATCTTTCCCGGAACGGTTTCACCGACTCGGCCTACATTCGCGGCCGAGTGGAAGAGATTGGTGCCCGGCTGTGTAACCACTGTTACACCAGCCCCGTCACCGTTTCCGCCAGCATTCACTGGCTGGTGACATGTAAGGATGCCTTCTTGTTTGAAGACTGCGTCGAAGATTCGCCACTAAGGCACGAACTGACGCAAGAGAAAGTTCAGGCCATCGATGGCTGGATGAGTCCACCAGAAGGACCGGGTCTGGGCGTCACGCTCAATGAAGACTTCGTGAAGTCAACGTTGATCACAGAGTCTCGCTAGTTTCTGTTGTTTCTGAATCGATGATCACTCGCGACCGACCTCGTCGCATTAGCAATGCTGCGAGCGGCCTCGTCGATGGTGTTCTGTCTCACTGCGGATGTCGGCGATCAGCAACCCGTTTAAACGGGGCTGAATGCCAGGCGTTAACACCCATCGTGCGCCCACACGTTTAGAAGCAGGAGGATCAATAGGCGTAATTTTCTAACCTTCATTATAGGTGACTTGTTCGCATGCCACGTCGCTTGGTGGCCAATAACAGCTCAGGACGTCGAGTTGTTTAATTAGTCTTGTTTCATCAGTCGCAAATTGTTCGCTGTTGTCGCAGTTCACACCAGTTGAACTCGCTCGGCGAGTTTCACTGATATCGCGATGACATCGAATAGACATAACTCCCGGCGATTGTGATGTCGGGAATTAACTTTTCCTTACTTGAAAGTCAACATTGTGCAACAAGTCGATCGCAAGGGGTTTACTCTCATTGAGTTATTGGTGGTCATCGCCATCATCGCCGTTCTGATTGCGCTGTTACTGCCAGCGGTTCAGCAAGCTCGCGAGGCTGCTCGCCGTACTGAGTGCAAGAACAAAATGAAGCAGATTGGCCTGGCACTTCATAACTATCACGATATCGCTCAACGTTTTCCATTTATTGGTATTCACCCTTCGGTAGGAGTTCCGAACTCGACAGCTCATACCTGGAATGAGTTCTTGCTGCCACAAATCGATCAAGCGCCGTTATACAATCAGATCAACTTTAATGTGGACAACTGCAACTCAACTGGCTCGCCTTCTAACTTCAGTATTCTCTCTGCTGTGCGGCTCCCTTTTCAAAGCTGCCCCAGTAATCCTTCTGCTGGCTCGACAACCGCCCGGAATGGAAATCGGTACCGCGTACTCGATCGCACCGTGAACTACGTTGAAATGGGAACCATGATGAGTTACGCGCCCTGCGTTGGACCGCAGTATGTTGATGCCGTAGCACCTGATTGTGCTGCCGGACCGAATAGCTATTGCAGTGTGGGCAATGATTGGGGTTCAGCCGCAACGGCAAACAACCCTGGCATTTTTGGCGGACGAAGTGCTTATAGCAGTAGCATTCGCGACATTACCGACGGTACCAGCAATACGCTGATGGTTGTTGAACGCCGTGGTGAACTGTGCCGCTATACCGGAATCTTCAGCAATAATTATCAAGGGTTGTGGACTGGATTGCGAATCAATCGCACGGGCCTGGTACTCAATGATGACGACGCCTATCTGCAGAACAGCGGTGCCAGCAGCTTTCATACGGGTGGCGTTCAAGCGGTGATGGGTGATGGAAGCGTTCGCTTTCTCAGCGAAAATATGGACTTTGTCATCTACAACTATCTAGGTGGTAAGTCTGACGGGCAGGTTGTGGGCGAGTTCTAAATGCCCACATTTTATTGAGTACGAAGTGTGCTGATGCTGAGGGCATTCTTGAACGGGGAATGCCCTTGGTTATCTGCAGATTCTTGCAACCCGGTGATCACCTCGGGCTGAAATAGTGCGATCTTTGCAAGAACGGACGGAAACAAAGTCAATATGAAGCAGTTTCTTGACGACACATTGGCTCGCAACTGATCCCGGAGAGGCTGTTCAAATGAGGTCCGCTGTCCTGACGGAACGATCCTCTGAGCCAGAGTTGAATGATGCGGCACTCGGCAAGCCGACGCGCGTCAGGTACCAAATGTTGGGTCTGTTGTGCAGTCTTTCGATGATTACCTATTTTGATCGCGTCTGCTTTGCGTCTGCAGCAGCCGCGCTGGCCATCGATTTGGGTCTGCAAAGTAAAGAGCAGCTAAAGTGGGCACATACCGCGTTCGCAATTGCTTACGGCGCGTTTGAGCTTCCGGCCGGTTGGCTGGGGGATAAGTGGGGGCCGAAGGCCACATTGCTGCGCATTGTTGTGTGGTGGTCGCTATTCACCATGTTAACGGGTGTTGTAGGGCTGTACGTGAACGGAATAGCCCTCGGGGGGCTTGGAACTCTGGTTGTTGTTCGATTCTTGTTTGGTGCCGGTGAAGCCGGGGCCTACCCGAACATCACTCGCTCACTGCACAACTGGTTTCCACCAGAGCGTTGGGAAATGGCCCAGGGATACATCTGGATGTCGGGCCGAATTGCCGGTGGGATAACTCCGTTTCTTTGGGCTATCCTCGTGGGGGGGACCAGCTTCTCTGGACCGCTGGTTCACTGGCGTGGTGCATTCTTTGTGTTTGGTGCTCTGGGGTTAATCTGGTGTTTGATTTTCGCGTTTCGATTTCGTGATCGACCTGCACAACACTCAGCGGTTAACGATGCAGAGAGAGCGTTGATCGGGTCATCAGCGCGGCCCAATTCTGATGGTCGTATCCCATTTCGAGCCATTCTGACAAATCGCTCGCTTTGGGCACTTTGCAGCATGTACTCTCTCATCACTTATGGATGGTTCTTCAATATCACCTATTTCCCGGGATACCTGAGGGAGCGGTTTCAGCTTCCGGCTGGCGACTTGTGGGGCGCGATTTTTACTGGTGCCCCGCTTTGGGTCGGAGCCATCGGCTGTATTACTGGTGGCTATCTCGTGAACTTTGTTGGCCACTACACGACAAACCGGGGACTGGCCCGTCAAGTCGTGGGTTGTCTTGCCATGTCGGTCGCGGCTTTGTCATGGCTGGGAGTTTCTCAGGTGAATGATATGACGACATTTTGCGTGTTGATTTCCCTGGCGGCATTTTGTGTCGACCTGACCGTGGGAGCTGCCTGGGCAACGTGTCAGGACTTAGGCCAGCAATATGCAGGTGTGGTTGCCGCCTGGATGAATACGTTTGGGACCATTGGTGCCGCTTTAGCGGCTTTCGTTACTGGCGCAATCGTTGAGCATTACATGAAAGGTCAACCCGTGAATTCGCCGTCAGGCGACCCGCTCAACCTCTCGGCCGCGATGAACGGGTATCAGGCCGTCTTCTATACCTATGCGATTGTTTACGTCATTGCAGCTATTTGTTGGTTCTTCATCAGCACGAACAAAAAATTAAATGCTCCGTTACAAATGAGACCGTAAACATCAATTGGCGGTACAAGCCGGTCAGCACGGCCAGAGAGTTGTTGACCAGACACATGCAACGGCCGGACGGATAGAGGTGCTACCGATGGCGATGAACCGGAGGGCTGGCGTGCTGTCGCTACTAACCCTTCCGCTACCAAATAAGAGGTTGCATGGACATAGAATGGCCATTCGAGCCATGAATAGTTCGCGTTAGAGGGTTCCTGAATATGTGTTGATGCGGAAGCATCCTTGTTCAAGCTTTTTTGAAGTTGCGAGATTTGCGTCTACATTGCTAAGAAACCTCAGAAAATACATGGCCGAATGAAGTCACAACTCATTCAGGTTCAAACCAACGACTTCACTCGCGAACGCTTCGAGGTAGGAAGGAACAAACCGGATTCGCCGTGTTTTCACATGGTTGGTTGATCGACATCCGGAACAGCACAATTTCATAACTCATGCTTCGGGCAATGAGTGGTTGAACGGGCCTACTTCGGTGGCCGGGGGGGCAATTACAAGCAACCTGCTATTCCGGATAGATTGTCGCAGGAAAAGTTCCAAACCCCGAATCGTCAGCGACGGGCACGGAAGTTAAGGCAAGGCACGGGCGTTAGCGAAGGGCATGGCGCGACTTGAAGCGACAACCAGCGAGCATGGCGCGTTGCCCCAGTGGCCGTCGCCAAACGCTACTAATCAAGCGTAACCACCAAACATTTCGAACTAGCAGCCCGCGAGCCAGAAAAAGCGCTGCACTTCGACGCCAAAATGGGGGTAAATGCGACCTCTGGCGATCCCAGAAAAGCAAAAAACCCCTTACTTTCAGGGGTTTATGCATCCGGCGGATGGACGATACTGGACTCGAATAATGGCGAGCCAGAATCGCATCTAAGACCATGCCAGCAAGAGCCTTACGTACCGTACGCATCCGGCAGCAACCCGCAAGGCGCTGCTAAAAGCGCTGCTGTTCAGTACCCGCATGGCCCCTCATCGGCCCTTCATGCCGCAACCGGTTTGGCTGAACTCGCCGACCTATGGCCCAATCTCACTGCCGACGACCAGCAAGCTTTGGTCGACCATGCCCACACGCTGGCAGCGATGCGACAAACCGCACCACTGGACAAACCGGATGGACTCTCCTCCCTGGGCGCGACGGTGCCAGCATGAAGCGGACTCCCCCCCTTACCCCCCAGCAACTCGACAGGCTGGCAGAACTGCAGGAAAGTGATGGACCGGAGCAGGCATTGGCAACAATGCTGGAGTTCCGCAGTCTGTGGCAAGCGTTCCTGGCAGCCGAAGCTGCTAATGTAGGGCGACCACACTGCGTTAGAATGCGGCCGACGGTGAGCCGCAAATAGGGCGTCAGCCCACTCGACCCTCCCAAAACAGCCGGGGGGTTCGGGGGGCCGTTGTGTTTCAATGGTGCAGTTTAATCGGGAGCGATGAAATGCTGATCGCAAAGCTTGTTAGCGAAGACGGGACAGCCGAGTTCTTCGATGGGGAGGATGAAGAGCAAACAATCGTGGTCACTGGGGGCGATGCGATGCACTACGCCCATAGCGTGAACGACCCCCGCGACGATGGCCTACCTGGTTACATGCCTGGGCATCCAAGTTTTGAGCAGCGAGTTCGCAAGGTGCATGAAGTGCTGGGCGGAGAACTTTGGATTCACGAAGACTGGTTGGACAAACCCGAGGACTATGGGCGGCAGGTGATTTACTAGCCCCGCAGCGGCCCTACTGCGGACTAGGCGGAAGACGGAATTGTCCCCGGCTGGTAAACTAACTGGATGGGTGCCCAGCGGGTTCGAAACCGCTGAAGCTGAAATCAGGTGCTGGGGAGTGGCTTTCCTTGTGGTCGCTTCCCTGCACCGGCCCACCACAAGGAGCCTGGGCTGATGGATGGTGTACCGTCGTTTCGTGAAGACATTGAGGACGAAGCAGCACAACAGCAAGCCGCAGCAGCGTTTTGGGACCAGCACAACCAGCGGCAGGCTGCACTAAACCAACTCAATGTGGCTATTGACCAAGTCGAACGGTCCGGAGAACCCAACCCCGCCGGATTGGACAAAGTCGCTGAGTCGTTGGTAGCGGTGGCCAACCTCATCAGGGGGACGTACTGGGAAGATGCCCTTCGCTCACTCCCGCCGTCCGTTGATGCGTCCAAGCTTGGCAAAAGCAAGCTGGCAGCCCGAGTAATCGCCATCGCAGCGTTGTCGACTGACCCGGCCGCCATTCAGTTGCAACTTGAAGAGCTGGCAACTTATCCCGGCGTCCTTCCCGAAGTGCTGCACTGCTTGAAAGATCACGGGCGGGGTGAATTGTGGGATCAGGTTCGCCATCACATCAATCGGCAACGGGCCGAAGCTGCGGAAGCTGAGCGGCTGAAGCTGGAACCTACCGCGGCCATCGAGCCAGCACCACGGCCCCCGTCCGAGAGAAGTCGTGAACGCGCAGACGCGACAAATGGGGATGTTTACGGTCCACTTCGCAAGCTTCTCGCACAAGGCGCTTTGCCGAAAGTTCTGCGGCTCGTACTGGAACGACTGATTGGTTCAGAACATGGGTGGGCAAGCTTTGCTGACTTTACGCTGGTCAAAGAACTGGAATGGCCCACAGGTTGCGAAAATCAAGCGAGGTCAGCAGCCCGACGTCTAAAGGATGAGCTTTGCGGCTATGGGTGGATGGTTCATCAGATGAATAACGGACTGAAGCTAGCAGAAGTGCTGGCGGAAGATCCCAAAAGTGCCAAGAAAACAAGGAAAAAGCCGCGATACAAAAAAGGTCCAAAAAAGGTCCAAACGCGACCGCGACACGCTCCATGAGGCCTTGCTTAAATCCTGACGTTCAGCCCCACCGTTTAAGGAGGTATGTCAGTGAAACGCAATACCCCGTATGACCCGCTCGCCACGTTGCCATCGATTGAAGTCGTTGAAGCCCAATTGGCGCGAACTGAGCACGAACTGAGAGACTTGAAGCTGCTTCGTGCAGCACTCGTAACGATTGCAGAAGCCCGCCAAGAGCAATCTGTAGCCCTAGAAAAAAAGGGGGTGACAGATGCCGTCTAACCCCTACCCCAATCGTGGCCCCCTCCCCCCGGCCCTGCTGCCCAAGCCGCCGAACGTGCCGCGTTTGGCGCTAAGCGCAACCGAACTGGCAGAATCATTGTCGGTTTCGCTTGCTCACTTGGAAAAACAATCGCTCCCGCATGTCTGGCTTGCGAAGCGGCGGTTGTACCCGATTGCCCAAATGCAGGAATGGCTGGCACAGCAAACCGTCTGGCCCGAGCGGGAAAATGACCCGACAGGCGCAACGCCCGAATGACTGGTAGCAGCGTTGGCATTGGGCCATGCGCGCCAAGTAAACAAAACAGGGGCGGCCATCCCATCACAGAAAGCCGCCCCGTCAAAGGAACCCAATCCATGATAGCCATTTCACGTACCCGCGCCGACGTATTGGCCGAGCTAGGCAGAGCCATTTCTACGGTACTGTCAAACCAAGACACCGTGACTGCCGACGATGTGCGGCGCATCGTGACAATACCTTCCACCATCGACCCCCGTATCGTCGGGGTTGCGTTTCGAGAAGCTGCCCGCGACGGCCTTATTGAGCGTGTCGGCAGTATCGCCACGTCTCGCCCAGCGGGTGGCGCCCATCTGATGTATGTGTGGAAGCGAGCCAAACCAGTAGCCGGCGACCGCGCTAAGGAGGGCGCCTAAGGATGTCTCAGTCGCAAAGCCAGTCTGCTACCGAATCGTCGATTGGGACGAGAATTTCGAACATCACCAGAGCCGCGATAAGTACCTAGGAGGGATGCCCTGGGTTCGATCTTGGACTCGCCACGACACAACGGGATTTGGTCGCGTTATTGCAGCAGATACCAGCGGCGGGATGTATGGAATTTGGAAGCTAACAACCGAGATTGCTTCCAAATGCCCGGTTCGAGGAGTGCTTCTCACCACGTCTGGACCTCTTGAACCAGCCGATATTGCTCGACGAACTGGGGTTTCCGTTGAAGCTTGCGAGAAGGCATTCGCGTTGTTCTTATCGCCACAAGTTGGCTGGCTGGAGGTGGTTCCGGTCGACGAACTCGATTCGATTCTCGCCCTGTCGCGTAAGGTGCGCGATGAGACGCGATCAAAGCGCGATCAGACGCGCCCAGAACGCGATTCAAGCGCGGCTGACCGCCCTCTAGAAGAGAGAAGAAAGAAGTTAGAGAAAGAGGAAAGAACTAAGACACCACAGCGCCGCAAACGCGGGGAGGCGGCGGCGGTGGCCAGTGAGGATGTTCAACAGGTCTTTGATACCTGGAACACAATCGTCGGCATATCAGTAGCGAGGGAATTGACTACAGCGCGAACCACAGCCATCAAAGCCCGACTGGCCGAACCGTTCTTTCGAGAGCACTGGCTTCAAGCTATCGACAGGGTAAGGCGTTCACCCTTTTGCCAAGGCGCTGGGGAGCGGGGCTGGGTGGCTTGCTTGGATTGGTTCATCAAGCCGGGCAATGTCGCAAAGCTGCTGGAAGGCCAATACGACCAGAGAGCACCCACAAGCCCGAAGCAGCCGCAACTGGGGGCAGGCATCGCCGAATGGCTTGCAAGTCGACAAGCAGAACAGCAAGCCGAGCCGCCGGAAATGGTGCTCCCGTTCTCCCCCATTGACCACGAAGGGGGTGAAGCATGCTAAGCGAAAGAACGTTTGCGGCCGTCATCATGTTCGTTGAAGCAGCGACGGGTAAACCCATTCCAAAAGTACAAGCCGATGCCTACTTTGAGCTATTCAAGGATGTCGACGACGCAGTGTTCAAGCGAGCGATGAAACTGGCTTTGTGCGAACCGCAATACTTCTCGAAAGAGCAGACATTGCCCGCTCCCTGGGCAATTTGGAAGCACATCCCACAAGCTGCCCCAGCCTCATTGAGCGACCGAGCCAAAGAAGCCTGGGGCCGGGTGTTGAAAGCCATCAAGGTGCAAGGCGAGCGTGGCAGCGTTGATTTCGACCCTATCACAAATGCCACGATTCGCAGCATGGGGGGCTGGATGCTACTGTGCGGCAAAGACTCTGACGAACTCGCCAAATGGACCGCGAAGGAGTTCATGCAGAACTACGAATCTATCTCACGATGTGGGGTAATTGCATCTGACCAAGCTGCCCCGCTGCTGGGACTCAATGACGCTGAGCACAGCCGCGACGGGTACAGCCTGACCAACATCGTCAAGCTTCCCCCACTGCTCCCAGCCGTGCCCGTCAACGTCCAGCCAGCCCGAATCGAGTATGTTAAGCCTGCCACTGCCGAGCCAGTCCGCAAGCCTCGAGCGCTACCCGCAAACCCAATTGCCACACTCGCTGCATCGTTCGATGTACCCAAGCCGACGTCGGCCGAGCTGGACCAACCCGTTCCAGCGATGCCGCACATCGTGCAGCCTAAGCGAGCCGAGCCGCAGCCAATCGACCGGCCGAAACTAACTCTCTCGCAAGCAGACGCAGCCCGCTTGGCGGCCATACGTGACAAACACAACTCAACGGCCAATCCACCGAACAAGAGCAACGACCAGCCCCCGCCAACTCAGCGTCGAGCCTGAGCGACCAGCCTGGGTAAACCCCATTGCGGATCAAGTTCACTTGATTCGCTTGGGATGCCGATGTACTTGTTACCTCACCTTGCCTACGGGCGGCCGCTATCGGAAGTGATGAGCCGATATGCCGTCCGTGGGTGCCTCATCACAAGGAATTCCCATCATGGCCAACATTAGCGAACGAGCCAACGGCTCCAAGTTCATTCAGTTCCGTGCACTGGATGGGACGCGGCGAACGCTGAACCTGGGGCTGGTTAGCGATAAAGTCGCCAAGCGAACCCTTGAAGCCGTGCAAGGGCTTATTGATGCGGCCCAGTATGGGCTGCCAACCCCGCCAGCCTTGGAAGCCTGGCTCGTATCCCTGTCCGACAAAGCCTATGAACGGTTTGTGGCTGTCGGGCTAATGCCACCCCGTGAGTCGGCTGCTACGCATACCGTCGCTGTGTTCGTCGCCGACTGGATTGAGAAGCGACACCCCAAGCCCAGCACTCGGCTAGTTTGGCAGCGAGCTGGGAAATGGCTCCAAACCTACTTCGGTGACGACCGACCAATCCAAGCCATCACCCAAGAGGACTGCAGCGATTGGCAGCGGTATCTGCAGGACTCGGGACTAGCCGAGGCAACTGTTCGCAAAATGTGTGGGGTGGCCCGGCAAATGTTCAAGTCGGCGGTGAGGGCTGGACTGATCCTATCGAACCCCTTCGAAGCGGATGGCATTCGAACCGCTGTTCGGGGTAATCCCAAGCGGATGCAGTTCGTCAGCGCGGCCGATATCGAGCGGGTTCTGGATGCGTGCCCGGATGTGTGTTGGCGTTCGATAGTGGCTCTATGCCGCTATGGGGGCTTGAGATGCCCCAGCGAAGTCTTGGCCGTCCGTTGGAGTGATGTTGATTGGGATCGTCGGCGGATGCGGATTCCGTCCCCCAAGACAGCCCACCACGAAGGCCGGGAAGAACGCTGGATTCCGTTGTTTCCAGAATTAGCCCGTGTGCTGGAGGACGCTTTCGATGTGGCCGATGAGGGGGCCAACCTGATCATCAACAAGCGATGGGACGCCCAATCGAATCTACGGACGCAATTCCAGCGAATCATTCGCAGGGCAGGGGTATTGCCTTGGCCGAGGCTGTTCCATCAGTTGAGAGCCAGCCGTCAGACAGAGCTAACCGACCTGCACCCCGCGCACGTTGTTTCCGCCTGGATGGGGAACTCGGTTCAAGTGGCCGAACGCCATTATTTGAGCGTGACAGACGACCATTTTGAACGGGCTGCCGGTGTACCAGAAAAAGCGCTGCTAAAAGCGCTGCACTTCGACGCCAAAATGGGGGTAAATGCGATCTCTGGCGACCCCGGAAAAGCAAAAAACCCCTTACTTTCAGGGGTTTATGCATCCGGCGGATGGACGATACTGGACTCGAACCAGTGACCTCCACGATGTCAACGTGGCGCTCTAACCAACTGAGCCAATCGTCCGGTGAATGAAGGTTATTTCCAACATCGGTTGAAATCAAGTCGGCGGCTAAATGAAACGATGACTAATCGTTAATTCTTGACTGTTAAAGTGTTACGGAGTTCAGTCGCTGCCGATTTTGCGGCATGTTTCAATGGTTCCCGCCCAGTATGACCGCCTGCAGATTACTTGACACACAGAAAATTGTCTCGGTTCGCGGGAACCGAACAAGGGTCCCTTCTTCGCACGGTCGCATGGGACGACGGGCTTGCGTCGGTCGCTTTCTAGCGCGAAGCAACAGACAAACGATCTGAGTCGAAAGCAGATTGCGCTCCGCCATCCAGAAGCACTTCACAGCCGCTATTCAGCCTGCTGGGCCACCCCTTCTTCGGGGTGGTCCGCTTCCCATTCGGCCCAGAATCGGGACGGATGAGTTTTCCTCCACAACGACAGGGCATTCCCAACGTGGCTGAAGAATGTGTACTTTTGCAGAATGTCTTCCTGCGACTGCTCCCTTGTGGTTTTGATCAGCCAGCGGGACGCCTTAAGAATTTGTGCATGGTCGGGATGGAGCTCTTTCGGAGCAATGGCCAGCCACTCCAGGTGATGCCCGGTCGCGATGACCTGTTTGAATAGTTCATCAGTAATCGGCTTTTCAATAGCATCTTTCCCCTCAGCCCAATTGGATGGCCAGTGCCCGTCTTCGAACTGGCTGACCGAAATCATGTCCCGAATCATCGCGAGGTGATCGAGCGATGCCTGACGCACAACCGGGGACAGAATCTGATGCATTTCATCCAGACGCACCAGTACCATCAGCGAGTAAACGCGATGCGTGCCACTGCAAACACCTTGCTTCTGGTGACCTCTCATCAATCGCTCGGCCAACAGATCGTACGAGACAACGCGTCCTTGGCCGTTCATCCATTTCGAAGCGGGTGGGGTCCACAGACCAAATGCCAAGGCCGACCATTCGACTTCGGTTTCATCAACACGAAAGTCGAGCATCGCCTGAGTCAGAACGTCCCGAATTTTGCGATCGCGACGCGTTGGGGTGAAGACTTCGCTGTCGATCGAAATTCCCGCTTCCGTGAGGCTGGCCAACCAGTGATCATGATGAACGGATGCCCCAGTCTCTTTACCCCACCGCACTCCCACCCCTCCGGGCCGTTCTTCCAAGAGTGGCGCAGTCTTCTCTCCCCATGAAGACAAGTATTTTCCATGGTCAGTCAAAAACTCGGCTAACTCTGCACCCGAAAGGACCGCAGGATCACGAAACTTCGCCTTTAACGACCAGGCCCGTAGTGCATGCTCAACATAGTTGGGCTTTAATTGATCGTGCGAAAAGCGAGGCTGGATCTTTCGCAAAACCATCGCCAACTCCTCATCGCTGACAACTTCCAGGTCATCGTAAAACGGTTCAATCACGAGCGGAGTTGTTCGCGGAATGACCAGGTGGCTGGCTGAGGTGACTTCCGTCGATTCACGAAAACCGGCTGATGACGTTTGTAGGAACGCACCAATCCCAACCAGAACCAGGCACAACACCTGAACGATCGCAATTTGAATAACGGATTGGCGGCGAATAAACATGCGAGTAGTCCGACAGGAACTGAGGTATCAAGGCTGCTGGTATTCGTGGTCGATCGCAATCGTCTGCCTGAACGCAGTGGCAGAGGCACTGATTCGATCATCAATAGATTTGGGTATTCGGTTAGCTCTCTGATAATGATTGTGATTACCCTGCAGCTAGCGGCGAAGACCACTTGCTGCAGGGTAATCGGGTTCTAATGAGCTTCGTCAGCCGTTGCGGGGGAAGCGGCCTTAGTAGCGGCTTGTTTGGCCGCAGAAACAGCCGCAGCACCCAGTGGCTTACGTCGCGTAAAGATGGCAGCTCGTTGGTCTTCGTAAGTCAGCTTCCATTTGGCCTCGTCTTTGAGACGCCTGATGAAGCTTTGGCGAAATTCTGTATCGAGAATGACTGTGTTCACGCTGTAGCGATCAAGCAAATCATCCCAGCCCGCGTTCTGCTCAATGATTTGCATATAATGCTGCCACACTTCGCGCGGAACCTGATGGGCATGCGAATTCACAAAAACCTGCAGATTCTCGGGACCGGCCCACTGCAAATAGTCGCCCCATTCGTAAACGTTGAATACCTGACCAATCGGGGGATTCTTCACGAGATAACGGGTTGCCTTAACCGGCGTGTAGTCTGACGTGGCTACATCGTAGGTGGCAACCTTCCCATGAATGAGCCGCGTTCCCAACGAACTGAAGCCAAAGAAGATCCAGATCAATCCAACGGTCACGACGGTCCATTTTCCACTGCGGCTGGTTGTTGCTGCAGTGGTTTCATCGGCACTGGCAATCGGCTTTGGAGTCCACAGTGAACTGATGTGCCAACCCAACAGGTATCCGGCCAATGGCGCCCACCAGACGATCATCCGATGGCTCCACAAGGCCATTAGCCCTAATCCGACGACGGACAACAGTTCCCAGGTTTGAATCTTGCGGCGCGTGTGCCGATAGCAGGCAGCCAGACCGAAGGCGACAACAGCCGTGATTTGCCCAAGCGTTGTTCGCAAAGTGAGCGGTTGCCACTCGGTTAGGTCTTGCAGATTGGGGTGAGCCGAGAACTGCATTACTGTTGAATAAATGCTCAGGCCGTACGGATTGAGCAAGGTGGCCGCCGCAGAAAGTTGCAAAAGCAGGACCAGATAGATGAACTCGCGATCACGAGCAGCGACCAGCAGGTACCGGCACCGCGCATAAACATCGAGCCACCGACCAACGGCAAACGCCGCCAACAGCAATAAGCCCACCGGAAAGGAACCATGCAAATTACTCCAGAGAGCAAACAGGCAAGGGATCCCAATCAAGGGCCAAAGCGGCTTCTTCGGATCAGTTAGCACCAGCAGGGTGATTGAAAACAGAACGAGTCCAGCCAGTTGAGGTCGCAGGACCATTAGATCGGCCCACTGCAAGGCAAGCGTCACCAGCACAGCACCAAGTCCTGCCCAGCGGCTGCCAGACGCCTTAACGACGCTCACAAAAGCACACGCGGCGATCAATAGTCCGCCGATCGCCGTTACCCCTTGCAGGCCTGCTAATCCCAGCCAGGCGAAGACTTCATAGCCAACGACCTGCGACAACCAGGCGGTGTCAACAAACGGCAAGCCTTTCCCAAGTGGCAAAACGGGTTCGGTCGCCGGCAGTTGGCCAGCGGCTACCAAAGCCTTCCCATAAACCAGATGGCCCCAGATATCGGTATGCCAAATCGGCCGTTGGCACAGGTAAAGGTACAAAAGCCCGAAGAATGCCGTTAAGCCAGCCGTACTTGATGACAGCTTGTACTTTTCCGGGGTACGATCGATCAGGTTCGCAAGATCTGGGCCAGCCCCGCGACCATGCAGCGGCTTCACAACCGGCTCCTCGGCTGCAGGTGACACTGTGTTTTCAACGGCAAGACCTGTCATGAATGCATCACCCCGGCTACGCCCATTCTTTAGAACAATTAGCCGTTTCTCGCCGGCCAACAAGACAGATTCGTTGTCAATGCACCTCCGCAAACGAGAGATGTACCCAGATAGAATCTACGCCGAAGGATTCGCCTGCGGGGACCTGTTTCTTTTTTGATTCAACGAGGGGGTGCAGGTTTGAGCGAATTGACCGGCAAGTCCGATTGTACCAGCCGTGACGAGCCACCGAATGGATGAACGCCGGTTCACGCGAGCACTTGTGACAGTTTTTGCCTGCCGACACTCAGTGGTCTCGCCTGGCGGTTCTTGCTAGCGATCTATGGCAATGCCGAAAGAAATGGCCTGCAACGCCCTTTCGTTTACTTCACCCACAGAAAGATGAGAAGGTGTTCGATCGTTACGCGAAAGGCCAATAGTCAACCCCACCGTCACGCGGCCGTTCGGAAATGGCCGTCTTCTGTGACTTCCTCGAAGCGGACAGACATCCTCTTGCTGACCCCTGATTCTTCCATTGTCACGCCATACAGAACGTCGGCCACAGTCATCGAACGCTTATGGTGCGTGATCATGATGAACTGAGTGGAGTCCCTGAATTGCTGCACAACACTGGTGAATCGCTCGACGTTAGCTTCGTCGAGCGCCGCATCAACTTCGTCCAGAATACAAAACGGGCTCGGCTTCGCTTTGAAGATCGCCATGATCAAAGCAATCGCCGTCATCGTTTTTTCGCCACCACTCAGTAGCGAGATGCTTCGCAGCTCCTTGCCGGGCGGGCGAGCTTTGATATCAATCCCCGATTCAAGGATATCGCTTGGATCCTCAAGCACAATGTCCCCTTCACCGCCACCGAATACCCGGCGAAAGAGGTCCTGAAAGTGCCCTCGGACAATATCAAACGTCTCCTGGAACAATCGGCGACTCTCAAGATTGATCCGGCGGATGATATCCTCAAGAGTGGTCTTCGCCTCGACAAGATCCTGCAGTTGCTCGCTCATGTGAATGAACCGGGACTCAATCTCTTCGAGCTTCTGCAAGCTGTCGGTATCAACATTTCCCAGTAACTTCAGCTTCTTCCGCAAACGACTGACGCGCGCATCAAGCTCTGGTCGTGCCGCCTCGAAGGCCATAATCCACCCATCCGAATGGGCATCCCCGCCATCACCAACGGAACTGGCGGATTCTTCATCCGGGGCCTGTTCAGCTTGCAAGAGGCTCAGCGCCGACTGCGCTTCCTGCGTCACTCGCTCAATCTCGAGGTTATCCTCTTCTCGCAGCCGCTCGATTAACGTTTGAAGAGCATGCTGCAGATCGCGCTGCCTGATCTCCAATGTATGCAGATGATCGTTAAGCTGGCGCCGCTCCTTTCGCAGCCCCTGTTCTATTTCAACAATCGTTGCCCGCTCTGCTCGTAGTTTCTGTTTCCGCTGTTGATGAACCATCACCTCTCCGGCGATGATCTCGGCCGCTTGTCGTTGTTCGGCCTGCTGTTCGTCATTGACGAGCAGGTGCTCGACGATGCTCGACCGCTTATCAACCGCCGCAGTATACCGCCGCTCGGCTTCTTCCTGTTGCAGGACCCGCTGATGGAGTTCCTCGGTTAAGCGGAACTGCTGCTCATGCAGGTTTGTGATGCGCTGTTCGTGCTGGGCTCGCTCATACTTGTGATTGGCAGATAGTTGGGCAGCGGCAAAGACTTCATTTTCCAGTTGCTGGAGTGCAGCGGTTTTCTCATGCAGGATCGCGTCGAGTGCCCGTCGTTCGATGGCTGCCTCTTGCGAAGCCGCTTCGACATTCGCTTGCGCTTCAGTCAACGCTTGTGACTCAGTTTCAATCTGGGCCAATCTCTTTTCGATTTCCTGGCGTTCAGCTAGAAGGCGTGTCACCTCTGTATCGTAGGCCGCAAACCCCGATTGAGCGTGAACGTAGGCCGTGTTTGCTGACTCGACCCGTTGACTGGCGGAGTCAATCTCGTTGTCGGCCATCGCCAGCGATACTGTGTAAGACGTTAGCTCTGCATCCAGCTCCCGAATCTGTCGTTCTTGCTCCGCCAGTTCCAACTTCAGTCGACGCAGTTCGCTTTTACGAGGGAGGACCGCCGACTCATTACGAATCGTCCCCGCATAGAGAGTTCCTTCCGATTCCAGTACCTCTCCTTGCAGTGTGACGAATCGTTGCCCCTCCCCAATCCCCGCCGCCAGTCGCCGCGCGACCGTTAGTGATTCAACGACCCAAGTATCGGCAAGAACCTGGCTAGCCAGTGAAGGGACCTCGCTGTGAGCAGTCGCTAACGTATCGGCCCTGCTGATCACGCCCGGCTCAGCGCTCAAGTCAGCTATCTGGCTCGTTGCCGACGAAACCGCAATCGTCGAACCGGTGCTCAGCGAAGACGGCGCTGTGAATGCAGTTGTTTTGGAGTTTAGTTCAACAAAACCAACACGCCCCGAAATGACCGACGCCCCCGACTCAAGATAGTCGATCATCGGCTCCAGATCACGCAGCACAATCCACTGTGCACGATGGCCCAATGCCACTTCCAGCAGAGCCGCCTGTTCGAGATTGACGTCCAACAAGTCACTCACGAGGCCAATGACTGTACTCCACGGCCGAGCCGACATCGACTTCGCCCGCTTGAGAATATCGCGTACCCCGATACCAACACCTTCTTGCTGAAGCTCCAGGTCTTCCAGGAGTTTTTTACGTGCCTGAGCCGCACTTCGTCCTTCACGAACTTGCGACAAAGTCTGCTGGGTTGCCTGAACCGTTGCCTGCAAATGCTGACGTCGACTTTGTGCCCCCTTCAGCTCACCGGTCAAAGCGAGTAGCAAGCTTTGCTGCTCTTGAACGGCCGACTGTGCGTTCTGGTGATCGAGTTGCCTTCCCGAAAGCTGCTGTTCCACACTGCGCAAGCGATCAACCTGTCGTT